>JAAXHV010000503.1 GCA_012270695.1 Gammaproteobacteria bacterium
AGAATGGCATAGCCGTGTCTGTCTTTGATGCGTTTTAATTCTGCTCGAAGGTGATCATGATAGGGTTGCCAGTAAGTCTGTATGCGACTGCGTACTTCATACTCATCCGGTTGTCGTCCGGGCAGGTATATCGGAATACAGTTAAAAGTCGATACCGGGCAGATCCCTGTTTCCATCTTACCCGGATACAGCAACTCGCCATCCGGTGAGCGATTCAAGTCGATAACGTAACGGGAAAACTTCGGTTTAATGAAACTGGTATTGCTATTCAGCGCGCATCGATAAAGCTCGCTTATATACCAGTCGCAGTCCGTGTTTTTTCTACCGTGCCGGTTGAGTTTGCGTTTGATACGAGATGGAAAATCTGTTCCGTCATGGGGAAAACTGATGAGTAAGGGGCCTTCACCCTGGTGATACTCAAAAACATCAGGCATAACTCGGCATCATTTCAACGATATTTTCGGAAAAATCCCGGGAGGCGATAATTTGTTTGGCTGCTTCTATATCCGGCGAAAAATAACGGTCTCTGCTATAACCGGGAACGGATTTCCTCAGTTTTTTCACGGCGGATTGAAGCGACTTTGACGTTTTCCAGGGTCTGTGGAAGTCAATCGCCTGGGCGCTGGCAAGCAATTCAATCGCGACGATACCAGCAATATTATCAGCAATATCACCCAGTTTTCTGGCTGCAAAGGTAGCCATCGACACATGATCCTCCTGGTTGGCGGAGGTAGGCAGGCTGTCAACACTGGCCGGATGGGCCAGTGTCTTGTTCTCCGACGCGAGCGCGGTAGCGGTCACCTGCGCCGCCATGAACCCGGAGTTCAAACCCGGTTCATCAACCAGAAACGCCGGCAATAAGCTTAGAGCCGGGTCCACCAGGTTGGCAATTCGCCGTTCGGTAATGGCGCCGATTTCCGCTGCGGCGATTGCCAACAGGTCTGCGGCAATCGCGACTGGCTCGGCATGAAAATTTCCGCCGGAAATGGCTTCCCCGGTATCGTCAAAAATCAAGGGATTATCGGTGACGGCATTTGCCTCTGTCTGCAGTATGCCGGCGGCAAATCGCAGGCTATCCAGGATAGCGCCCATAACCTGGGGCTGGCAACGCAATGAATAGGGATCTTGCACTTTCTCGCAATTGATGTGCGATGCGCGTATTTCACTACCGGACAGCAGTGTCTTATAGATATTCGCCACGTCGATTTGACCTTGATGCCCGCGCAGTTCATGAAGCCGCGCATCGAAGGGCGCGTCACTTCCCTTCATCGCATCGACTGACAGCGAACCGGTTATGATTGCGGCGGCAAATATCTTTTCAAGTTCAAAAAAATGGTACAGCGCGATAGCGGTTGAAGCCTGCGTTCCGTTAATTAAAGCCAATCCTTCTTTCGGACCCAACGTCAATGGTGATAAGCCGGCAAGACTGAGACCGTCCGTTGCGCTGGTGGTCAGGCCCTGGTGTCGCATTTCGCCTACGCCGGTTAAGGTTGTACTCAGATGCGCCAGCGGCGCCAGGTCGCCGGAGGCGCCGACTGACCCCTTTGCCGGAATGCACGGATACATTTCATGGTTGATCAATGCGAGAAGCGCGTCAATGACTTGCCGGCGCACACCCGAATAGCCCCTGGCCAGACCCAGGACTTTTAAAGTAAGCATTAAACGGACAATATTGTCGTTCAATTCGGGACCGGTACCGGAGCTGTGCGACAACAGCAGGTTATGCTGAAGTTCTGTAAGCCTGTTATTCGCGATACGGGTCTGGGCCATTTTACCAAAGCCCGTGTTGACGCCGTATATTGCTTTATCCGATGCACATAATTGTGCAACCGCTTCAGTTGACCTGGTTACGGCTTCATAATCGGATTTCCGCAGTTCGACTTCGACCGGGCCGAAAGCGATCTTTCGCAAAAGTGATAATGAGGCATTACCTGCTTCAAGTATGACTTTTGTTTTATTCATCGGCTCATCTACCCGAGCATCGGCAATGACAAGCCGTGTTCTTTTGCGCAATCAACCGCCACCTCGTAACCGGCGTCAGCATGCCGGATGACACCGGTTGCCGGGTCATTCCATAAAACCCGCTCAATGCGTCTTGCTGCGCTTTCAGTGCCGTCGCAGACTACGACCAGACCGGCGTGTATCGAATATCCCATACCCACTCCACCGCCATGGTGTATCGACACCCAGGTGGCGCCGCTGGCTGTATTCACCAGGGCGTTCAATAAGGGCCAGTCGGCAACGGCGTCCGAGCCGTCTTTCATGGATTCGGTTTCCCGGTTCGGGCTGGCGACGGAACCCGAATCCAGGTGATCCCGGCCAATCACAACCGGACCGGAGAGTTCTCCGCTGTTTACCATCTCGTTGAATGCAAGACCAAGCCGATGACGCTGACCCAGGCCAACCCAGCATATCCGCGCCGGCAGTCCCTGGAACTGAATTCGTTGTTCCGCCATATCAAGCCAGTTGTGCAGGTGCGGATCATCCGGGATGAGTTCCTTGACCTTCTCGTCCGTTTTATAAATGTCTTCCGGGTCGCCGGACAGGGCTACCCAACGGAATGGCCCGATACCCCGGCAGAATAACGGCCGGATGTAGGCCGGCACGAATCCGGGAAAATCAAACGCGTTA
>JAAXHV010000504.1 GCA_012270695.1 Gammaproteobacteria bacterium
CTACGTTGAGGAGGCCGACGTTACCGAACTGGAGCAACTGCGCCAACACCTTAACAAGACGCGGCAGGCGGATCAGGTGAAACTTACCTACCTGCCTTTTTTCATGCAAGCCCTGGTGAAGGTGGTTAAGAAGTTTCCCCAATGCAATGCACATTTTGATGATAGCCGTCAGGTCATCACACAGTTCGAACCGGTCCACGTCGGTATCGCCGTACAGACCGCGCACGGACTAATGGTGCCTGTTATCCGGCACGTTGAAACCCTAGACCTGTGGCAATGCGCCCATGAACTACGTCAGGTCGCGCAAAAGGCGAGAAACGGCAACGCCCGCAGGGAAGAACTCACCGGTTCCACCATTACCATTAGCAGTTTGGGCGCACTGGGCGGGATCGTTTCCACCCCGATCATCAACTATCCCGAAGTCGCCATCATCGGCGTAAACAGGACACAGAAACGCCAGGTGTTTGAAAACAATGAAGTCACCACCCGCCTGATCATGAACCTCTCTTCCTCTTTCGATCATCGCGTCGTCGACGGCTACGACGCCGCCCGCGCGATCCAGGCGCTGAAAGGTTACCTGGAATTCCCTGCGACATTATTCATGACAGCGCAATAGGGGACGGATTTGAAATCCCCTTAAGAAAGTTGCGTGCCGTTTACCAATATGGGTTAAACTGACAATGATATGAGCTAATGCGGGTTAACGGGGCATCGCGATGATTGTCGAGCAGATCTGGACGGGTAACGACTGGCGTAATTTCAACTATCTCATTGCCTGCCCTGATACCGGCGAAGCGCTGGCTGTTGATCCCCTTGACCATAACAAGTGTTTGCAATATGCCCAGGGCCAGGGCTGGGACATCACCCAGGTGTTGAACACCCATGAGCATCACGACCACATCGGCGGCAATGCCGCGCTGATCGCGGCAACGGACGCGGAATTACTCGCCCACAAAAATGCCAGGAACAGGATAGTGGGCATAGACAGGCCGTTATCCGCGGGTGATATCATCAAAGTCGGCAAAAGCGTCGAACTGGAAGTACTGGATACGCCGGGACACACTATGAGCCACGTCTGCCTGCTTTCACGGACGGATCAACCGTCCCTGTTCTGCGGGGATACCTTGTTCAATGCAGGGGCGGGAAACTGTCATAACGGGGGTCACCCCAACGAGTTATACCTGACTTTTTCAGGCCAACTGGCGACGCTGCCCGACAATACCCTGGTTTATCCCGGTCATGACTACATCATCAACAACCTGCAATTCACCCTCAGCAGGGAACCTGGCAATGTCGCTGCCCAGTCATTAAGAGATGAGTTGATCGATCAGGACCCGAATGCCGCCCTAGTCACCACCATCGCGTTGGAGAAGGCCGTCAACACTTTTTTCCGCTTGAGAAACCCGGAAGTCATAGAAAAACTGCGCGAGGAATTCCCTGATTTACCGGCCGAACCCGATGAAAAGACAGTCTTTCTGAAACTGCGGGAGATGAGAAACAGCTGGTAAGGTGACACTGTCCCCGACCTGGTTACTGCTTGCCGCCGACGGGTTGTTAATCGTTCATGCCCTGTTTGTCGCCTTTGTGGTTTTCGGCTTGATATTCGTTATCACCGGCCTCGTCAGAGGATGGCGCTGGGTCAGGAATCCCTGGTTCCGTTTCACTCATCTTGGCGCAATCGGCATCGTTGTCATACAGTCCTGGCTGAATATAATCTGCCCGCTCACGACCTGGGAAAACAATCTGCGTGAGAAAGCGGGTGAGGCAACCTATGCCGGCTCATTTATCCAGCACTGGCTGCATAAGCTGATCTTCTACCAGGCGGAAGCCTGGGTATTTACACTATCCTATACGG
>JAAXHV010000505.1 GCA_012270695.1 Gammaproteobacteria bacterium
GCGCCGATGCCGCTGGACCCCGCCAAGCCCACGGTGCTGACCCTGTTCATTCCGTTTACCCTGCACGGCATGCCGTTGAAGGAACAGGCAGTGGCATCACGCATGCAGATGTTCGGCATGAGTTACAGGGACATCGAAACCCGCATACGCGGGCAGTTCAGCGAGATGTTTTCCGCTTACGGTTTCGATGCAAAACGGGACATTGCCGGCATCATCGCCAACCGCCACGGCCATGCCTACGGGGTAAGCGGGCCGGGATTTTATTTCGGCAATCAAGGGCGCGAGGCGCCCAGCGACATCATCCGCCGGGGCTTCGGGCGGGTGCGCTTCGGCCACTCGGAACTCACCGGCCACCAGCTATGGACCACGGCGGCGGAGGAAGGCGAACGCGCGGCCCTGCAGTTACTCGACATCGCCTGACTGGACACAAGGCACACTCGGAACCGGAGACATCATAATGTTAAAGAGAATTACCGCTCCAGGCGCCATCCTTTACCTGGGCCTGGGTTCGGGGGTTTCATCCGCCCTGCTACACACATGAATAACCTGAATAAACTGGTCGCTTCGGCGCAGCAGAACCCGGGGGTAAGCCTCGAACAGGAATTTTACTGTGATCCGGAACTCTATGACGTGGAACAGGAAAGGATTTTTGAAGGAATATGGATGATGGTCGGGCACCTATCCAGGATCCCCGAACCCGGACAGTACTTTTTATACGAGATCGGCCAGGAATCCATCATCGTCATCCGTGAGAGCGAGACGAAAATCAACGCCTTCCATAATGTGTGCCGGCACCGCGGCTCGCGTGTCTGCCTGGAACAGGAGGGCAAAAAGAACCTGCTGACCTGCCCTTACCATGCCTGGTCATACTCGCTTGACGGATCTCTTAGAGCGGCAAACTACATGCCGGAAGGTTTCAACAGGGAGGATTACCACCTCCATCCATGCCACCTCCAGGTATTTGAGGGGTTGATTTTCATCAACCTGTCAAGGGTGAAACCGCCGGACCTGGAGTCCCTGTACGGGTCATACCATGATTTTGCCGAACAGCAGGGACTGGCCAGGGCGAAAATAGCGAATATGAAAAGCTATCCCACCCGCGCAAACTGGAAGCTGGTGATGGAAAACTTTTATGAATGCTACCACTGTGCGCCGTCCCACCC
>JAAXHV010000506.1 GCA_012270695.1 Gammaproteobacteria bacterium
CTGGGAGTAAGGTCCCGCCACCTGGTTGGCAAAGCGCAGCTCCAGGGCCTCGGTAAACGGCGCAGCCAGCGTATATGCACTGCGGAGGTCCAATCCCTCGAGGTGGCCTCCCTCCACCCGGGGGAAAAACCATCCCGCCCGTTGCTCACGGCGGATAATGAAGTCTGAATCGATATTCACGGACGCCACCCTGGGGGCCTGACGTACCCGGATTTCCACCTCGTTGCCGACCGGTACGGAGGAGGCCTTGATGATCTCGTGGGGACCGAACGGCACCAGTGGGAAGATCATATAGTTATCCGGGTTTTCGCTGAACGCCGGGGATGCATTGATTGCCTTGTAATCGGGGCGGGTCAACAGCCCGTTGCCGGTGAACAGGTCCTCCGGGTAAAAGAACAGCACGGGGAAATAGGATTTGTCTTCGTGACGCACGTAAAGTGGGCGATCATTGCACAATAATTCCGCTCCCAGGCTGACCAGGTACAGGAAGACGATGATCAACAGCGAATAATACGCGCGCTTGTATTCGCGAAACCGCTGCAGACGCTTGCGCGTGATGGGGTCAAACCAGCCCGCCAGGCTCATTTTCCTACCCGCACTGTCATGCCGGGGCGGGCCCAGAATCCGCTCAACCAAATCTTCCTTATCCTGCTCATGCGTTAAAATGTATCCGGGGGTCGATGAACATGTAACAAATATCGGAGAAGATCCTGCCGATCAGTCCAAGAATGGAGGTCAACGCCAGGATGCCCATAAACACCATGTAGTCCCGGCTGACGATCGCGTCCAGGCTCAACAGTCCCATGCCGGGGATCTCGAAGACTTTTTCAATCAGCACTGAGCCGGCGAAAATCAGGGTGAAGATACTGCCGAAGCCCGTGGCAATGGGAATCAACGAATTGCGGAAGGCATGGGCCCAGATGGCCCGCTTGAACGTGGCACCCTTGGCCAGCACGGTGCGCACGTAATCCTGGCTGATCTGCTCCAGCAAGCTGTTTTTCATCAACAGGGTGAGGACCGCGAAATTGCCTATCATATAGCAGGTGACCGGCAGAAACATGTGCATGAACAGGTCTTTGGCCTTATCCGCTGTGGACAGATCAGCAAAATTTTCCGAGGTAAAGCCGCTGACCGGGAAGATGTCCCACAGGCCCTCCGTGGTCCCGGACAGGAACATCTTCAGCAACATGCCGAAGGCAAAAGCGGGGATAGCATAGCCGATGAAGACCAGCACACTGCTGGACACGTCAAACCAGGAACCATTCTTGATGGCCTTGGCCACACCCAAAGGGATGCAGACCAGGTAGGTCAGGAAGAAGCCGCTCAATCCGAATATCAGCGAGACCGGAAAACGCTCGACGATGAGTTGCAGAACGGTTTTGTTGGGGTATTTGTAGGAGCTGACGGTCATGCCAATGCGATCCTCCACCAGCCATTTCCAATAACGTTGCAGCAGAGGTTTGTCGAAACCGAAATGCTGCTCCAGGGCCGTGCGCTGTTCCGGCGAGATACCGCTGGGGCCCGCCACCGCGGCCGCATCGACGGAGCCTTCTCCTACCCCTCGCATGGCCATGATCGCCTGCTCCACCGGCCCGCCGGGGACGAACTGGCACAGGGCAAAACAGGCAAAAGTAATGCCGATAAACGTGGGGATCACCAGTAACAGGCGCCTGATGATGTAATGGGTGCGTTCCATTGCTACGGGAACACCTCGTCAAAATAGATGATTTC
>JAAXHV010000507.1 GCA_012270695.1 Gammaproteobacteria bacterium
TTTCCTCAAACCGTTGCCGGTGCAGCTTGGGCAGTACCGTTATCGAACCGGGGTGCTGTCGAGGCGTGCGTATGCGGACCTGTTGCCATACAGGCATTTCATCAAGGTGGTACGGGATGTGGTGTTTGGACTCGTGCCCGCTGCAAAACCGGAATAGCCCGGATTCCATCACCAGGACGCTTGTTGCCATCGGATACCTGTTTACTGTCCATGAGTTGTGGTAATCTATTCACCCTGTCATCATTACAGACTGCGCGATCATCGCATCACCTGAGAAATGCGGGTTAAAGAGTAACATGAGCTGGCAACATCAAATATTACGAGTCAACCTGAGCAACCTGAGCTGCACAATCGAACCATTGAACGAGGAATGGGCGCAATCCTACCTCGGACAACGGGGACTGGGCACCAGGTACCTGTACGAAGAGATAGATCCCCGGGTCGATCCGCTGTCCCCCGAAAATAAATTAATCTTTGCAACCGGACCATTGACCGGCACCATGGCCTCAACCGGAGGACGCTATTCCGTCATTACCAAGGGCGCATTGACGAATGCCATCGCCTGCTCCAATTCCGGCGGCCAGTTCGGCGCCGAACTGAAGCTGGCCGGCTACGACCTGCTCATCCTGGAGGGCAAGGCGCGAGAACCCGTTTACCTCCATATCGAGAACGAGCGTGTCCGCCTGCTCCCGGCAGCCCATTTGTGGGGCAGGAGCGTCTGGGAAACGGAGACGACCATTAAACAGACCCACAACGACCCGCTTATCCACGTTGCCTCAGTTGGCCCCAGCGCCGAATACGGTTGCCGGTTTGCCTGTGTGGTCAACGACATGCACCGGGCCGCCGGCCGCTCGGGCGTAGGCGCGGTAATGGGGTCGAAGCACCTGAAGGCCATTGCAGTCAGGGGCACAAAAGGTCTCAGCGTGTCGGACCCGGAAGCATTCATGCAAATAGTGACGGACACTGCACAGGCTATGCGGGAAGACGACGGGCGCAAAGCCTTGACTAAGGATGGCACTATCAGCATGATGGATACGACCAACGTCTATGGCACACTGCCCACCCGGAATTTTCGCGACGTCCAGTTTGAAGGCGCCGACAAGATAGGCATGGGAGCGATGCAGGCGGCCAATAAAAACGGTCATGTCAATCTTGTGACAAACAGCGCCTGTTTCGGCTGCACCATCGGCTGTGGCCGGGTCTGCCACATCGACCCGGAGCATTTCTCCGTCAAGGACAAGCCCCAATATCACGGCGCATCCGGCGGCCTCGAATACGAGACGGCCTATGCCCTGGGCTCCGCCGTTGGGGTCGACGACATCGACGCCGCCACCTATTGCGGTTTCCTCTGTAACGAATACGGTATGGATCCCATCTCCCTGGGTGGCTCTATCTCCGCGGCCATGGAATTATTTGACATCGGTGCGATTGATGAAGCAGTGACCGGCGGCATCAAACTGGAATTTGGTTCAGCCGAGGCCTTGTGCGCAATGACGGAGGCCGTTGCCAGGGGAGAAGGGTTCGGCCGGGACGTGGGCATGGGTTCCAGGTTGCTGTGCGAGAAGTACGGCCATCCCGAACTTTCCATGTCGGTCAAGGGCCAGGAATTTGCCGCCTATGACGGACGCAGCATGCAAGGTATGGGCCTGGGGTATGCCACCAGCAACCGGGGCGCCTGCCACTTGCGAGCCGGTCCTTATGAGGATGATTTCACTACCCTGGAAACCGCCGGCAAGGCGCAGGTGGTCAAGGAGACACAGGACCTCATCGCCGCGGTCGATTCCAGCGGACTGTGCCTGTTCTCAGGTTTCGGCGGCTTTTCCAATGAACTGGTTGCCGGGCATATCAACGCCGCCTGTACAGGAGAATGGGACCTGGGGCGTTTGCAGGAAACCGGGGAACGCATCTGGAACCTGGAACGACAGTTCAACCTGGCCGCCGGTTTAACCGGTAAGGATGATACCTTGCCCCCCAGGATACTTACCGAACCGGCTCCAAGCGGCGTGGCAAAAGGCTTGGTATGCCGGCTGGACGAGATGTTGCCGAAATATTACCAACTGCGCGGCTGGGATGAAACCGGCGTGCCCGCTCCCGAAACCCTGGCGCGTCTCGGACTTTCAGGTAGCAGATAGCATGTCAGGGGTATTCAGCTTCGCTATTTCCCCGCGGCTTGTCCTGAATCCAGTGTGAGATAACTCCTCATACTATAAAAAAAGTTGCTTGACAGGATTCCCCCAACCCCACTGTAACTCCTATTATGCGGCAACTGCGAACGTAAGCGCAGACTACCCGCAGGTCAAGGGCGCAAGCAGTTGCGACGTCTGTATCATCGGCGCCGGGTTCACCGGTATTTCCGCGGCGCTCCACCTGGTCGAACGCGGCTACAAAGTCAACGTTGTTGAGGCAAACCGGGTAGGCTGGGGGGCATCAGGACGCAACGGCGGCCAACTCATCGGCGGCATCAGCGGTGAGGAACGCCTGAGAAAAGCCTTGGATAAGGATATCTCCGAGCTTATCTGGTCCATGCGTTGGGCCGGCCACGAAATCATCAAACAGCGTATCGAGCAATACGCCATCGACTGCGACCTCAAATTCGGCTACATGGACGTCGCCATCAAACCACGCCACTGGCGCGCCTTACTGGAGGAATATGAGTCCCTGCAACGACCGGATTTCCCCTATGAAACCAGGTTGGTGCCAAAACAGGAAATGACGAGCGTGATTGGCACGGAGGCTTATATCGGCGGCCTCATCAATATGGCCAACGGTCACCTGCATCCCCTCAACCTGTGCCTTGGCGAAGCGGCCGCAGCCGCGCAACTGGGAGCCGGAATATTTGAACGCTCTCCCGTGCTGCGGATTGAACGCGGCAGCAAACCGCGGGTACATACCGCAGCAGGCAGCGTCACCTGCGATTTCGTGATCCTGGCGGGTAACGCTTATCACCGCCTGGAAGCGTGCGACTTAAGCGGGTTCGTATTCCCGGCCGGCAGTTTTATTATCGCTACCGAGCCCCTGTCGGATGAACAGGTCAGCGAAATAAACCCCCTGGACCTGGCCGTGTGCGACCCGAATTACGTGCTCGATTACTTCAGGCTGAGCGCGGATAAACGGTTATTATTCGGCGGGCGCTGCAATTATTCCGGACGGGAACCTCGCAGTATCAGGAAATCCATTTTCCCAAGGATGGTGAAAATATTTCCGCAATTGAAAGACGTGCGTATCGACTATGAATGGGGCGGCAGGATCGGTATCGTGATCAATCGCGTCCCCCATATCGGCAGACTGGAAAAAAATATTTTCTACTCCCAAGGCTACTCCGGCCACGGCGTAAACGTCACCCACCTGGCTGGCCAGATCCTGGCCGATGCCATCGCCGGCACTTATGAACGCTTCGACGTATTCGAGAAGGTGAAACACTACCGCATCCCCGGCGGTCAATGGGTGGGCAACCAACTGCTTGCCCTGGGGATGATTTACTTCCGGCTGCTGGATTTGCTGTAAGCAGTCAAATATCTATTGCCGACAAATTCATTGACACCCCGTCTCCTCGTCTGTAAGGTGGGTAGCATTGACTGACGGCTTCATCAGTCATTCATGCTGTATATGACTACTTACCAGCCCACAGGGACAACCAAGGGAGGTTACAATGACCGAAACGAAATCAACGAAAGCGACTGCGGGTCATTATCAGGCGGTAATGAAGGATAGGCTCATATTTGACAGTCACGAGTATGTGAAACG
>JAAXHV010000508.1:0-1202 GCA_012270695.1 Gammaproteobacteria bacterium
TTCGCCGCAATCACTCTTTCATGCAGTTCGGTGGAATAAGCCAGTTTATAGGCCCTGGGCTGGGTCCTGCCGGAGAGGTCGTCCATGTCTTTGAGCCATAGATAAATCATTCCCTTGGCGCCCGTCGATTTATCCGGCTGCACGACGTCCGCGGCAACCAGGCGAAAGCGTTCCGGGGGCGGGTCTCCGGTCGGCCAGCCGAGCAGGGGAGGAAAGGACAGGTATGTGACAACGTACAGGAGCGTTGTCACGACTATGGAACCGGCCTTGACTTTCCAGGACCAGTTGGAATACAGGTTGATGCTCAACAGCAGCAACGCGATCAGGACGTAGGCGGCGACCAGCCCGGTAATTCCCAGTGCATACACGATGATTCTCCTTTTCTTTATCCGATAAATACCAGTTGCTTTGGCAGGAAGTTGATATTTGATACCTTGCCGTCGATATCGATGCGGAAGCGGAAAGCTGTTTTTTCATCTCCGATTTTATCCAGGGTAACGGTATCGTAATAAACGATCTCCAGGGAAGGGTTGACTTTTGCCAGGCGCACCTGCACGTCAACGGGCTTCTCGGTTGCAGTAGCATAATAATGCAGGTTGACGATGTATTCGCCTTTTACCACGCCCCGGATGGTAACCACTTCCTGGTTAAGGGGATTTTGCAGTTCTTCACCATTAACTACAATCGTGTCGTTGATTAATCCCCGGTCATCGCGGTCCAGGTGCAGCAATCCGGCTTCCGGGTTGCGAAACCAGATCACCCTGCCGTCGGGGTCTTCCACCCAAACGTCGATGTCATCGGGATTGTTGTCTTCCCAGGTTATGGTCAGGATGTATTCGGCCTTGGGGTCGATGATTCCTGACTTGGCTTCGGGGTTCATGAACATGATGGCCACGAGAAAAAGAAAGGTAAAACCCAGCAGGGCATTGAACAGCAAGTCGGTGAATGGATCCGACTGGTAGCGTTTGTAGTTGTTCACGGTAAGATTACAGTCTGGGCAGAATATGGATCTGGGTCAGGTGTTTCGTGCCGTCGACCAGTTCATCGGCAGCCTGATCCAGTAAATGAAACTGGGCCGCCGTCAATATGCTGCATACGAGTCCCGCAAACGTCGTATACAAGGCGGTGCCCATGCCTGAACTCATTTGTTTCAGTATATTCTGCATGGTGGTAACGTCAAAATCAGTCACGTTCACCACTGA
>JAAXHV010000508.1:1285-11114 GCA_012270695.1 Gammaproteobacteria bacterium
GATTCTGCCTGGTAGAACAAGTCCAGCAGGTAGCGTGTCAACAGGCAGTCGGGCAGCTTTTCCGCCGTATCCAGGCAGATCTCACCATCCCTGATTGAAAGCTCATGCCGACGGGCCAGGGCATATACCTTCTCTGAGATGTTTATTTCCCGGGAGATAAACCAGACACGTCGGGCGCAATAAATCGTGATGATTACGAACATCAGGGTAATGACCCAGGATAATTTGCTGCTGTCGCCCAGGTAAAGCAACAGGAGTACCTGTTCGCGCAAGGCAATAAACAGTGCGAAACCGATCAAGCTGATCAGCATCAACCACACCAGCAATAAATGATGTTCGCCTTTTTTCATAATCTGTGGGCACCTGCTATCCGCTTATTCTCGTATAATCACCGTGGTGCCCCAGGTGATATACTTCATCAGTTCGTTGACCTCTTCGTTCTTAAGAGCAATACAGCCTTCCGTCCAGTTTTGTGTTTCATGTATCTGGTTTTTCTTATCAGTGGTCAGACCGATGCCGTGGATGCCGATATAGCCTCCCAGTCCGGTGTTCTGGGGCGGCAGACTGCTCCTCTTGTACGCCCGGGCGATTTGTTTGAATTCAATGGCGGAAATAATTTCATTTTTATAGCCACGCCAGGCATCAAGCGCGTTAGGATAGTTTAATTGTATAAAAAAATGAAATTTACTGTCGGCTTTGAAATCAATCACCTGGTATGTGCCGGTCGGAGTTTTATTGTCTCCTACGCGTATCTTCGTGCCTTTCCCGCCTTTTCCGTGGGCAACACGGTATTTCTTGATGATCTCCTTATTTTGTTTAACCACCAGGGTGCTGTCAGACTTACTGATCTCGACGCTATACGGCGCCGCGGCCGCGGCCTGGCACAGGACGAAAAGAAGGATTGGAAACAAGCNNATCGGGTATACTACCGCCATGGCTCAAGCCCATAAACGTTCGCTCAGTCACCTGTTGCTGGTGCACGAAGTTGCCTTCCTGTTCCTGGTAGCCGTGACCGGGCTGCTCAGCGGTCTGTCTGCTTATTTCTGGCAGAAGACGTCTACGGAATCTATCCGGGTTAATAATTCCATTTATCTAAGCGAACAATTACGCGGGGAGTTATATCGTCAATTGCAGGAGGTCTCAAGCGCGCGTTGGTCAGGAGATGCTGATGCACTCCAGGTGTATTATGAATATTCAAGACGAATAGGTCGTCATTTCAACCAGTTACGGCGCACCTCTCTGACCCGGAATGAGGATGAGGTGGTGCAGGCATTACAGCAGGCCTACCGTAAAATTCAGATAAACATCTATAAAATCTTTGACGATCCCGATAAATCTGACAGGGGAGCAAGTCTGAATATTCTGGATTTGCGTAATGCCGAATCCATGTTCAATGAGTTCGAGGAGAAATACCTGGCCTTGAAGGCGTTGTATACGAAACAACTCAGGGAACTTGAACAGACCATTGAATTGTGGACCCGCTATGCGCCCATACTTATCCCGGTCCTGTTCCTGCTGGCCGTCGTGATTGTAATTTTCACCAGTCGCGTTATTCGCAACAGTTTCGTCAGGCCTGTGGCTACGATTATGGCCGGAGCCATGGAAATCAGCCGTGGCGACCTTGCCCATAAGATACCGGAGCAAGGTGTGAATGAGGTTGCAGAACTGGCCGGATCGATCAACCGCATGGCCGGCGAACTGAAAACCAGCCGCGACGCCCTGGTCGAGCATGAAAGACAGGCTGCCTTGGGCAGCCTGATACCCGTCGTTGCGCACAACATCCGCAATCCTCTGGCCAGTATCAGGGCAGCCGCACAGGTATTGGACGACGCCGATAACAAGACCGAGTTAAGAGAAGGCAAGCAGGCCATCGTTGACACCATAGACCGCCTGGGACGCTGGGTGAATGCGCTGGTGTCTTATTTACATCCGTTGCAGCCTGTGTTCAAGGAGATCAGCGTGGTTGCGCTTCTGGATGCCACCCTGGAGTTGTTGCAGGGAAAAATCTCCGAAAAAGGTATAATTGTCGTACGTGAATATCAGCACCTGTCAATCAGCCTCAAAGTGGATCCCGACCTGATGGAACAGGCTGTTTACGGATTGATGGCCAATGCAGTCGAGGCTTCACCGGATGGGGCTGAGCTGCTGATAACCGTTGCCGAAGAAGACGAAAACGTCGTCATCGGCATTCAGGATTACGGGCCGGGCTTACCGTTCCGGCCTGAACCGGGCAACCTGGAACCGGGCCCGTCCACCAAGCGCTTCGGTACCGGGCTGGGAATACCCATTGCGTTTAAAATCTGCCAGAGTCATGGCTGGAGCCTGGCTTTTGAGACGGTGGAGAACGCGGGTACCCTGGTTAAAATTACCGCCCCTGGAAATCGGTCCGATTGAATGTCGTATTCCGTCGCACTCCCGGCTTCACCTGGCGTCAGAGTATAATTACCGACATGATAATGCACAGCAGCCCACTGGTTACAGAATCTGAGATACCCCTCCTGGAAAAGCATGTATTGATCATCGAGGATGAGGCGGTGTTTGCCGGCGCCGTCCGCAAAAGGCTGAAGCGTGGAGGCTATAACGCCGAAATTGCCGGGACGCTTGCGGATGGCGCGCTGAAAATCGGTGAAAAAACGCCAGACCTGTTATTGCTGGACATGCGTTTGCCTGATGGATCGGGCCTGGATCTTCTGGCCACCTTGCAAAATAACGACAACAACACCTTTCCCGTGCTGGTGATGTCTGCCTACGGTGAGATTGAAGATGCGGTTTCGGCAATGAAATCAGGCGCATCGGACTACCTGAAAAAGCCCATCGACCTTGATGAATTGATGATCACTATCGAGAAAGTCCTGGAAAAGGATGAATTGTCACAAAAGCTGACCTATTCCAGCAAGCGCGAACGACACGCCCATGAAGGCGTGGAGTTCCTGGGCGACAGTTCTGCGATCGTAGCCATCAGACAACAGATTAATCGCCTGAAACAGGTGACCGGCGCCAGTATCCCCCCCACCATACTGATACTGGGTGAGACCGGCACCGGCAAGGACGTGGTAGCCAGGCTGCTGCATGCCAGCAGCGCACGCCGGGAACGACCTTTCGTGCACGTTGATTGCGCCAGCCTGCCCAAGGATTTGATCGAAGCCGAATTGTTCGGCCATGAAAAAGGCGCGTTCACCAGCGCCCACGCTGCCAGGACGGGCTTGATCGAGGCGGCGGAAGACGGGGTGCTGTTCATGGATGAAATCGGAGAGTTGCCCATGGATTTACAGGCAAAATTACTGGCCGTGCTGGAGCGCAGGACGCTGAGGAAAGTCGGTACCACAAAGGAACGTCCCGTCGCGGCCTGGATCATAGCGGCCACCAACCGCGATATAGCCGAACTGGTGAACCGGGGTGAGTTTCGTTCCGATTTATATTACCGGCTGAACGTGCTGTCCATGTCGATAGCCCCCCTACGCGAACGGGGTGACGATATAATATTGCTGGCCAGGCATTTCATCCGGCAAAGCGCCAAGCGCTATGGGATAAATTCCGTGACTCTCTCTGCGCGGGCCGACCAGGCTCTCAGGTCGTATCACTGGCCGGGCAATGTACGCGAGTTGAGGCACATGATAGAAAGGGCGGTATTATTATCCGGCGGGGGTGAATTATCACCCGAGAGCCTGTCCCTGGCCGGTCATGGGCCGGCAGAGACCCCCATTAAAGCTGATTTGACACTGGATAGCGCAGAACTGCTGCTGATAAAAAACGCCTTGGAAAAGTGCAACGGCAATGTTTCAAAAGCAGCCCGGGAACTGGGCATCACCCGCATGGCCCTGCGCTACCGGATCAAAAAACATAACCTAGACTAAGTGGAGATGAATATGAACGACGATACAAAACAGGCAGTCGAGGCGGCCGCGTTTCGGCACCTGGTGGGCTACCTGCGGGAACATACCGAGGTGCAAAACATAGATTTGATGAACCTGGCCGGCTTTTGCCGGAATTGCCTGTCAAAATGGTACCGTGCCGCGGCACAGGAGCGGGGTGTGGAACTGGGCTATGAGCAGGCCCGGGAAATCATCTATGGAATGCCTTACGGGGACTGGAAAGATAAATACCAGCAAGAGGCAAGCAGAGAACAGGCGCAGGCCTATGCCGCCCGCCAGGAAACGCAGAACCGATAACGGGTTCAATCCTGCTCCTGTGGTTACTCCGGACTCTGTCCCCTCAGTTCCTCGACTGATTCCTTGACCTTTGCCAGCAGCCCTGTAAACATGTCACTGTCATCGGGAGTCAGGTCGTTAAACAGCTTGTCCAGCAGCTTTTCGTATTCAAGCTCCATTTCCTTGTATGCTTTTTTCCCCTTCTCGGTCGGAGTAACCACAAAAGAACGGCGATCGGTCGGGGTGGGCTCGCGCCGGATAAAGCCGTCTTCCGATAATCTTTCCGCAATCCCCGTAACATTTCCTTTGGACACCATCAGCCAGCGTGACAACTCACTCATGGTCAGGCCGTCCGTAACCCGGTCCAGGGCTGACAATAATTCAAAGCGGGGTAGGGTCATATCGAATTTTTCCCGCAGCATGGTCCGAATCTCCTGTTCAACCAGTTGCGTGCACGATACGATCCGCAACCATAGCCTTAACCCCTCTTTTTCATGAGGGATATGTTCCAGTCTTTGTTCGACGACGTGTAAATGGTTGGCCATAACGGTACATTATATCAATTTCTACTGGTTTTGCTGTTCTGTTCCGGCTTGACTGCGGGCACGCTGGAAGAGGTCAGGGAACGAGGCAAATTACGCTGCGGCATTGTTGAAAGCAGCCCGGGTTTCAGCAGTATTGATGATTTCGGGCAGAGAATCGGCTTTGACATCGACCATTGCAAGACCATCTCAGCCGCGGTATTCGGTGAGATCAGGATCGAATACATCCCGGTAACCCCGCATACCGTATTCACCCTGTTGCAATCCGGCGAGATCGATATTTTCCCCGACGGCGCCACCTGGTCCTTTATCCGCGACGTATCCCTGGGCCTTGATTACACCGGAGTCTACCTGTATGCCGGGCAGGGGTTTGTGGTACGCAGGGATGCCGGGGTGAAATCGGTAACAGACCTGGACGGCGCGACCATCTGTATTGCCCAGGGCACCACCCTGGAGCAGAACATCGCCGATTACTTTGCCGCTAACGGAATGGCCTATACCCCGGTCACTTTTGCGGACATAGACAAGGGCTTGCAGGCTTATTACGCCGATCGTTGTGACGCGTTCACCAATGAGCGGCTCTCAACCGCGGGCCGCATCGCCAACTGGCCGGACCGGGACGAACACCTGATCCTGGACGAGGTCATCTCGAAAGAGCCCTTCGCTGCCCTGGTACGGCAGGACGACCCGCGCTGGCGCGATATTGCGCTCTGGTCGTTCAACGTCCGCTTTGCCGCCGAGGAACTGGGTATAAACCAGGAAAATGTAGATGCCGTCCGCGAGAATTCCCAGAATGCGGAAATCCAGCGCCTGTTGGGGTTACACGGCGGGTTCGGGCAGAAACTCGGCCTCTCCGACGATTGGGCTTACCATATTATCAAACACGTAGGCAACTACAATGATATGTGGGAGAGAAATTTCACCCCGCTGGGCCTGCAGAGGGGGTTGAATGCAAGCTGGAAAGACGGGGGTTTGCATTCGGCGCTGCCGTTCAGGTGACAGGTATCAGGTAATAGAGGACTGAGGACAGGGGGAGGGTATGGTTAACCGGGATATTGTTTATCAAGGGGTTTTATTGCTCGTCATCGCAGTGGCGGCATACCTGATTATTGCGACTACGCAGGAAAATCTTACGCGTCTCGGGGTTGATTCCGGTATCGATTTCCTGTGGAAGCGGGCCGGGTTTGAGATTGGGCAGAAACTCATCCCTTTTGATGCCAATTCGACGATAGCCCGAGCGTTTGTCGTCGCCTTGCTGAATACCTTGATGCTGGCCGTTGTCTCGATTATTTGTGCCAGTATCCTGGGTCTGATCATCGGCCTGGCCCGTCTCTCCGACAATTGGCTGGTATCCCGTCTTGCTACCGCGTATATCGAAATTTTCCGCAACATTCCCTCCCTGTTGCAGATCTTCTTCTGGTATTTCGTCGTTCTGCGCACCTTGCCGCGCAGCAGCGAGAGTATTGAATTGTTCAACTGTGTCTTCCTCAATAATCGCGGGCTGTTCCTGCCTGCGGTCAGTTTCGGACCGGGCTGGGTGTGGGTGGCAGGAGCATTATTTGTTGCCTGGGCTATGGTGTATTCCCTGCGCAGACAGCAACGGGCGTTCATGCCCGGCGGGGCGCAACCTGAAGCCCGCGGGGGTAATCCCGTGACGTCATGGAACCTGCTGATACTGGCGGGCGTGGTCGGCGCCGTCGTGTTACTTGCCGGCGCGCAACTGCAGGTCGCCCAGGAAACCCGTTTCGGCTACCGTGGCGGGATTGTCTTGATGCCTGAGTTCCTCTCCCTGGTGGTGGGTTTATCCATGTATAACGCGACCTATATCGGCGAAATCGTCCGGTCGGGCTTCGCCTCCATCCCGCGGGGGCAGGTTGAGGCCGCAGCTTCACTGGGTCTGCCCCGCCATCTCAGCGTCCGCTTGATCTTGTTCCCCCAGGCGTTGCGCGTCATCATCCCGCCGCTGACGACTGTTTACCTGAACCTGTTTAAAAGCACGTCCCTGGCTGCGGCCATCGCCTATCCCGAAGTCGTATCGGTGTTTGTTGGAACGGTCAACAACCTGGTTGGACAACCGGTGTTTATCATGGCGATCACCATGGCGGTTTATGTGTTCATCTCCCTGTGTATTTCCCTCTTCCTGAACTGGTACAACAGGAAGATTGCCCTGACGGTTGCCTGACCGTGACCGCAGCCGGCTCGCAAAGTGTAGTGTGGGAGGGCGCAGCCCTCGTTTGCGCACAGAACTTTCCGTTAATGACAAGCGTTCTGGTGCAATATGCTGGCTGACCTGCGCGTTTGTCTGAGATGGGCGCGGGTAAACCTGTTTTCATCGCCTTTTAATACCTTGCTCACCCTGGCCAGTGCGTGTCTTGTCATCATGGTGGGTATCCCCCTCGTGAACTGGCTGGTTATAGACGCTTACTGGTCCGGTACGACCCCTGCTGATTGCCCGGATAAAACCGCAGCCTGCTGGCCGTTTATCCGCGCGCGCTTTGATCAATTCATGTACGGCCTCTATCCAGAGGCAGAACGCTGGCGCGTCAACCTGGGACTGGGCCTGATCATACTGTCGGCCTTGCCGTTGTTTATTCCCCGTTTCCCCGGTAAACGCTGGGTGGTGGTGTTTTTGATTGTTGCCTATCCGCTGATCGGGGCAGGACTGTTCCTGGGGGGGCACATGGGATTGGCATACATCGAGACCGGCAAATGGGGTGGCTTTTTCCTCACGCTGGTCACCGCCGTGTTCGTGTTGTCCACTTCGCTGCCGATAGCCGTCCTGCTTGCCCTGGGCAGACGTTCTTCCATACCTCTGATACGGGTTTGCTGCGCAACCTGGATCGAATTATGGCGCAGCGTGCCGGCGCTGGTAGTCCTGTTCGTCGCGATCATCATGTTCCCCTTGTTCATGCCGCAAGAATTGGACATAGACAAACTGCTACGTGCGCTCCTCGCCCTGACCATCCTGATGTCCTGTTACATGGCCGAGGCGATACGCGGCGCGCTGCAATCCATTCCGAAAGGGCAATACGAAGCGGCCGAAGCGCTGGGACTGGGTTACTGGCGGCGTACCTCCCTGGTAATTCTGCCCCAGGCCATCCCCGTCGCGTTGCCGCAGATAACCAGTAACTTCATCGGCCTGTTCAAGGAAACCACCGTCCTGCTGATTATCGGGCTGTTTGACCTGCTGGGGATGGTGCAGAGCGCCGCTTCCGACCCCAGCTGGTTGAGTCCGGGCGTCAGCGCTACGGGTTACCTGTTCGCGGCGCTGTTTTTCTGGCTGTTCTGTTTCAGCCTGTCCAGGTACAGCGCCTGGCTGGAAAGGAGGTCATCCCTGTATAAATTGCAATGAGTCAGGCACCCGAACATAAGCGGCCATTCCCGAGGTCGGCTGTCGCCTCGATGCCTCCTCCTAAACCCGGCAAAGTCACGCCGCAGGGGTCTGCTGGACTGATCAGGTTGTCTCATAACGAATCCTGTTACGGCCCAAGCCCTAAAGCAGTGGCAGCATACCGGTCCGTCGCTGATATATTGCATCGTTACCCTGACGGCTCCCAGTACGAATTACGCCGCTCTCTGGCTGAAGTCCATAAGCTGGATATCGGCGGGATTATCTGTGGAAACGGCTCGGAAGAGTTGCTTGGGTTGCTCATGCGCGGCTACCTGGGAGAAGCGGACGAGTTGCTGCTGACGGAAAACCATTTCATCATGTGCTCGATAAGCGGCAGGGCACAGGGGGCAAATATCACCCAGGCGCCCACAGATGATTACCGGATCAACGTCGCTGTGCTGCTGGAGCGGATTTCAGCCGGCACGCGGATGGTCATCATCGCCAATCCCAATGTGCCCGCGGGTACCTGCCTGACGGGCGAGGAAATCGAAGAGCTCCATAACGGTCTGCCCGCAGACGTCCTGCTGGTCATTGACGGCGCTTATATGGAATACGCCGCGCCTGCCCTCGCCGCTGACTGTATTGACCTGATTGACGGATCCGAAAACGTCGTAATGACCCGGACCTTTTCAAAAATTTACGGCCTTGCCGGGCTGAGGATAGGTTGGGCTTATTGCCCGACGCACGTGGTCGAGGTCTTGCAGCGTATCCGCTCGCCGTTCAACGCCAATGCCGCGGCGTTTGCGGCGGCGTGCGCCGCAGTCCGGGACGTCGAATACACCCGCTCCATCCGCGAGAAAAATGCAAACTCGCTGAGGCGAATCAGCGTGGCGTTGAGGGCGTCAGGAATACACGTCATTCCGAGTATGACCAATTTCTACCTCATCGGTTTTGCCGGCCGGGAGCAAAAAAATGCCGCAGCAGCAGCCGATTATCTCAGAGCCAGGAATATCCTGCCGGGTCCGCTCATCCGCAGCGGCAAGCAGGAGACCTTGCGCATCAGCGTGGGAAACGATACTGAAAACGACGCTGTCATCACAGCTTTGACGGAATATATGAAACAGCCGGAATTGGGTTAAGGAACCTCTGACTTAGTCAGAGGTTCCTCATACCCGGCTAGAACGAAACGCGCATGCCGAATATCCCCGACCGTCCCGGTAACGGCGCCTGGTCCTTTACAAACGACGTATGCCGGCGTATCTCTTCATCCAGCAGGTTGGAAGCGCGGGCAAACAACGTCACCCTGTTGCTGCCCAGGCTGAACGTGTAATCGGCATGGATATCCAGCAGGTGATAGCCGTCCGTCTCAGTCTCCAACGGCGCGATACTGTCCTGTTCATTAACACGGGTATAGTTGACAGTCGCAAACAAGGCGCCGCGTGAATACGTCAGACCGGAGCCGAAGCGCCAGGGTGTGATGCGAGCCAGATTGGTGTCGTTGCTACGCTCACCCTCCACGTAGTCCGCCCACAAACGCAACACCATCCTGCCCTGGTCATTGTCCATGACACGCGCCCGGGTTTCCGCTTCAACACCCAGGAATTCCGCATCGTCCTGGCTCAGGTAAACCAGCAACAGCTCCTCATCGTCTTCCGGGTCCAGGATATTTGCCGGGTTGCCGTCAAAATTTTCCGCCACCCGGTCTGCGATGCCGTCCCCGTTCAGGTCCTGTTCCTGCTTGTAAACGTAATCGTCAATCCGGTTGTAGAAGAAATTGGCGGTAACAGTGAACCTGCCCGTCGTCTTGC
>JAAXHV010000509.1:0-1286 GCA_012270695.1 Gammaproteobacteria bacterium
ATGGTCGCGGGCAACAACATGTTTCCCGACGCCTGGAAGCTCATCCGGGAGCGGGGTCCAGGTCCATAGAGATGCGCCGGGTTCCCGCAGGACCTATCTGCGTCATTTGAAACAATTTATCCGGCTCGTAGGTCAGAATTTAAAGGATGTCACAGACGAAGAGATCCGCCGGTACCTGTTTTACCTGCATTGATGAAGGAAACAGCCGGCGACAACCAACCTCTGGCCTCTGAAGACTAGGACGGGTCGGTCGCCAGAGAAGGGGATTCCCCGAATAACCTCAACAAACCGATGGTCTGCACCCCACAGAGATAGATATGGTTCGAATAGAGACGTACAACGAGTGCCACCTTGAGCAGCTACAAAGTCTCATGAACAGCCACCTGGATGTTCTGGTTCCGGGTTGGGCTTTGCCACTTGAGTATATTTCCAGTCGACTTGAAAGGAACCCTGCAGAATACGTAACGGATCCGTGGGTTGTCGAGCGAAGCACAATAATGGGGCTGGTCAAGGACCGTGTCTGCGCGACTGCGCACGTCTTGCGCTCCGTCGACGAGCAAGGAAAAGGGAGCGCAGAAATATGCTGGTTTCTTGCATGGCCTGAGAAAAAAGAGGCCGGTTCTGAGGTTCTTGCAGCAGCAGGTGAACTTCTGCGATCCTGGGGTTTTGACGAGCAGAGGTTTGGGCTGTCACTTCCCATTCCCGTGTGCGTTGGGGTACCTGATGTATGGCCTCACATCGCTGAACTGCTCCAGGCTTCAGGTTATTTTCCTCAAGAAGGATCTAAAGAAGCTGTCTATGGCGGGTGGTTAGTCGACACTGCCCCGGTCGGAGATCCACCTATCGACGGATTGGAGATACGACGAAGTATGGGACGCTTCGGCACCCAGTTTAGCGCAGTATTGGATGGGCAGGTGATCTCCAATTGCGCATGTATTGCAGATCTCACTCAGGGTGGACGCCTTCCAGCATTTTCCGGTTGGGCAGAGCTTTCAGAAATTGAAACAGAAGGTGAATGGAGAAATAAGGGTATTGGGTCATGGGTGCTGAGGCACGCGATAAACTGGCTGCGCCTGGCAGGTTGTGATCGATGTGTTTTTGCCGTCAGTCCTGATGACGAAGAAGCAGGGGCGGGAAGATTTTATCGCCGTATGGGCTGGGAGCCATTGATACGGGAGCAAAAGGAGTGGATCCGCACTGAGTAGACTACGATCTACTCCTTCAAAATGCATAGGCCAGCTTCGTCTAACATCTGGTTTGCGCTGCGCGGCATGCGCCGCTTGGCC
>JAAXHV010000509.1:1324-1560 GCA_012270695.1 Gammaproteobacteria bacterium
CGCTTCGACAGGCTCAGGGTTCAGGCGATGGTTGATGCAGTTGATCCTCGACTGTGGCGAAATGATTGCAGGATCCCGTTTGACCAGGTTCCTGAGGCGACAGAGCACCAGAAGGCGCTCTATTCCTTTGCAAGGCAGAAGATCAACAATCCATTTCAGCCGTTCAACAGTGCCAAGTATCCACTGCCGCCCGGTTACCTTGAATTCCTGAACATTCAAGAGGCTTTGCTGAAAGC
>JAAXHV010000510.1 GCA_012270695.1 Gammaproteobacteria bacterium
GGGTGAAGACGACTATTACGGCGGCGCCGGCAATGACATGATATACGCTGAGGCTGACGATGGCACGATCAATGGTTGGGTCATGACCCCCCCTGCCGATGATCCCGACACTGCCGATGTTGATGAGAGTGAGGAACCTGCCGGCGAGGTTGACACCGTATCGTTTGAGAGGTTAACGACAGGCGTTGGAACGAGTGCAGACCGATGGAGCCTTAAAAACGATGCAATGAATGTCGAGAACCTCATCGGTACCCCCGAGGATGACTTCCTGGAAGGTACCGAAGGGGATAACGTCATCAGAGGCGGTGATGGCGCCGATGATATGGACGGTGGAGGTGGTGATGGTGTAGATACCCTGTCTTATGAGGGTTCGGACAGAGGTGTTGACATCGACATTGAGGGCAGGACGGCCTCCGGGGGTCATGCCCAGGGCGATACCTTTAGTGATGGTGATTTTAGACATGTTATCGGGTCTGATCATGATGACGTACTGGAAGGTGATAACTTTGCTAACACGCTTCAAGGTGGCGGCGATGACGACGAGTTAGTCGGCAGGGACGGTGATGACACGCTGGAAGGCGGCCCGGGCGCGGACGAGTTGGATGGTGGTGCAGGGACTGATACCTTGTCTTATGCAAGCTCGGATGCCGGTGTCACGGCGAACCTGGCTACGTTCACTTTCTCTGGCGGTCATGCCGAAGGTGATGAGATTGAGGATACCGGCACGCCTTATGATCATGATAATGATGCAACTACCGATGGCGTTGACGTTTCTACTTTCGAAAACGTCACCGGGTCTGATCACAATGACAGGCTCACCGGCGACCACCAGATGAACACGCTCACGGGTGGCGCTGGCGATGATACCCTCAGGGGTGGCGCTGAGGCTGATACCCTCATAGGCGGCCCCGGTGCGGACATGCTGGACGGTGGGTCATCGGCTGATAATAATAATACCCCAGACGACGAAACCGATGATACGCCGCACGTGGATGTGGCAAGCTACGCGGGTTCAGAGGACGGCATCACGCTGAATTTGGACACCGGCAGGGGGCTGGGTGGCGATGCCGAAGGTGACAGGCTTACCAATATCGAGAAAGTTGTAGGTTCGGACGGTGATGATACGTTTATCGCCGGCGCAGCGGCCGACAACATCGATGGCGGGGCCGGCAGTGATACCGTGTCTTATGAGTTGTCGGAGGACGGCGTCACTGTGAAGTTGGACGACACAGGAGCACAAGATTCCATGGGTGGTGAAGACAGCTACGCCAAAGGCGATCTGCTTGAGAATATTGAGAACGCCATCGGGACTGATGAAGATGACGCATTAGGTGGTAATGATGCTGCTAATACCCTCAAGGGTGGCGGCGGTAATGATACGCTGACCGGCGGTGGGGGCGAGGACACGCTGGACGGCGGCGCAGGTCGTGACACGCTGAACGGCGGCAAAAATGATGACACGCTGATCGGCGGTGCAGGTCGTGACACGCTGAACGGCGACGACGATGATGACACGTTGAATGGCGGCGTAGGCGACGATCAAATGACGGGTGGCGGGGGTGCTGATACTTTCGTATTCAGCCCCGCTGATGGAGACGGAGACGATATCATCACCGATTTCGAGGAGGATAAATTTGATCGGATTGACCTCTCAGCGTTCGGTATTGATGCGGATGATCTGGTTGACCTTATAAGCCTACGAGGGACGGGTGATGCTTCCCGTATCATGATCGATTTGCGTGGTGTTGGTGGAGGGACAATCGAACTTTCTGGACATGCTGATTTGGATGAATTGGATTCGGCAGAAGGTGCCGATAACACTGCTGGCGTGATTGATATGCTAAGTGTCGATGATCCAAGTACTGCGGACGTGGAGGGTGTCTTCATCCTCTGATTAACCCCGAGCATTAAAACCAGCTTCCTGAATTCACGGAAGTAAACGATCACAGGGGCGGTTCAGGCGGGTCACACCGCTTGGATCAGCCCCTGTTTTATTTCATTCGCATCCCCCCAACCTACCGCATCCCCTACCCATTCCCGCACAAGCTTGCCTCCGCGTTCAGCCCTCAAGTTATATGCCGAAATAACCGCCCAGCTCCAGGG
>JAAXHV010000511.1 GCA_012270695.1 Gammaproteobacteria bacterium
GGGGGGTATGGTTACACCCAGGACTATCCGGTGGAGCGGTTATACCGGGACAACCGCTTGAACATGATTCATGAAGGGACCAGCGGTATTCATGGCATCGATCTCCTGGCTCGAAAAGTCATGATGAAAAACGGCGCGGGTTTTGAATTATTGATGGGCGAGATGCAAAAAACTATTGATGTTGCCACTGGTCACGATACTCTTACTGAGTTCGTTACCAGTCTCAAACAGGCCCAGGAAGCGCTTGCGGCTACGACCCGAGTCTTGACCGAAACGGCGAAGCGTGGGGAACTGGCGCGGTTTATGGCCAATTCATCTGTTTACCTGGATATGCTGGGCCACGTCGTCATAGCCTGGATGTGGTTGAAACAGGCGGTAGCTGTTCAGGCAGGACTACAGACGGCGGACTCTTCCGATAAGCAATTCTACCGCGGCAAGATGCAAGCCTGCCGTTATTTTTTCCGCTGGGAATTACCCAGGACAGAGGCACAGGCAAAATTATTGTCCAGTCTCGATGCAACCTGTCTGGATATGCCGGAAGAGGAATTTTAATCGGTTACCACAGAGATCACAGAGTACACAGAGAAAATCAAGAAAAATTATTCAATACACAGGATGCAACTGAAGTCGTCTCACTCACTGCATTTCCAAACTCCCGACATTAAAATCTCTGTGTACTCTGCGCGCTCTGTGGTTATTATATGGTGGGAGTGCATGCGACAGGTTCCCGTTATGATTAATCAGTGAGGCAGTTTCGGTGGACTTTACTTATTCAAAAAAGGTGCAAACCCCTGCAACAGCGTCTCAATGATTTTATGGACGCATGGATTTACCCCGCTGAGAAAACCTACAGAGACTATATGACCGCAGCGGAAAATCCCTGGATTACCCCCCCTCTGCTGGAGGACTTGAAACAAAAAGCTTGGGCGGAAGGGCTTTGGAATTTGTTCTATCCCAAATCCCATGGCGGCGGGGATGCGTTGACCAACCTGGAATATGCGCCCCTGGCCGAGATTATGGGCCGGGTGAACTGGGCGGCTGAGGTGTTTAACTGTAACGCGCCCGACAGCGGCAATATGGAGACTTTGATCCTGTATGGCACCGACCAGCAGGAAGAGCGTTGGTTAAAACCTCTGTTGGCAGGTGAGATACGCTCCGGTTTTGCCATGATCGACCCCGGCAACCCGGACCGCCATAAGCAGCAATCGGGCATGCGCCAAATGGCGGATAAATAGATCGTGAAAACCTTTCACCCGGTAAAATTAAACTCCTATCTTGAGCGCCACGTCGACGGTTTCCGCGGACTGATAAAGGCAGAGAAGTTCCCCGGCGGGCAGTCGAACCCGACCTGGCTGTTAAGCGCCGCCAGCGGTTGCTATGTCCTGCGCAGCAAGCCTCTCGGCCGACTGCTCAAATCGGCCCATGCCGTAGACCGCGAATTCAGGGTGATCCGGGCGCTGGCCAACACCGACGTGCCGGTGGCCTGGGCGCTGCACCTGTGTGAGGATGAGGACGTTATCGGCGTCATGTTTTACCTCATGAGCTACGTGCAGGGACGCGTATTCTGGGACCCGGCGTTGCCGGAGCTCAGCAAAACAGAACGCGCATACTATTACCGCGAACTTATCCGCGTCCTTGCCGCCATACACGGGGTCGATATAAGCGGTCTCGGGTTAAGCGATTACGGCAGGCCGGGAAATTACTTCGAGCGCCAGATCAGCCGCTGGACAAAGCAATACAAAGCCGCCGAAACAACAAGGATTGAGCCCATGGATACGCTGATGGACTGGCTGCCTGCCAACCTGCCGCCAGATGACGGGCAGAACGGCTTGATCCATGGGGATTACCGCCTGGATAATCTGATTTTCCACCCCCGTGAGGCGCGTATCCTGGCTGTCATTGACTGGGAACTTTCAACCCTGGGTCATCCATTGGCAGATCTGGCCTATTTTTGCATGTGTCTGCGCCTTCCTGCCGAGGGGGATGTAAAAGGTCTGGCTGCCAAGGACCGCGCGGCCCTGGGTGTTCCGGAGGAACAGGCCGTTATCGAACAATACTGTGAGACTCGCCGCATGCCGGCCATAGAAAACTGGCATTTCTACCTGGCTTTCAGCTATTTTCGCATGGCATCGATCTGTCAGGGCGTATACAAGCGCGGCCTGGACGGTAATGCTTCCAGCACAAGGGCGCTGGAACTGGGTAAACTCGTTGAGCCGATGGCAGCGACCGCAGCAGAACTGATTGCCTGATTTGAGGAATGAATGTATGACAACAGACTTGTTTGACCTGACCGGTAAAATTGCGCTGGTGACCGGCGCCAGCCGCGGCATTGGCAAGGAAGCAGCCAGGTTACTGGCCCAGCAGGGTGCGCACGTCATTATCTCCAGCCGCAAACAGGCTGCCTGTGAAACAGTGGCTCAGGAAATTCATGACGGCGGGGGACAGGCAAACGCATACGCCTGTCATATTGGTGATTCGGACCAGATTGAAGCGATCTTCAATCATATACGGGCAGAGCATGGGCGTCTGGATATATTGGTAAACAATGCCGCGGCAAATCCCTATTACGGTCATATCACGGAAACTGATCCGGGCGCGTTCGATAAAACCGTTGAAGTCAACATACGCGGTTACTTCTTCATGTCCGTAAACGCGTGCCGCATGATGCAGCAGAACGGCGGCGGCGCCATTGTCAACGTAGCGTCCGTCGATGGGGTCAGGCCGGGGGCAAAACGGGGCATCTATTCCATTACCAAGGGGGCCATCATCAATATGACCAAGGCCTTTGCGCTGGAGTGCGGGCCGGATAATATTCGGGTGAATGCCGTGCTGCCCGGATTGACTGATACAAAATTTGCCGGCGCCCTGACCAGTGACTCCGGAGTGTTAAACTCCTGGTTAGAGAAAATGCCGTTACAACGCTATGCCCAGCCGGGGGAAATGGCCGGCGCAATTCTCTTCCTGGCCTCTGCAGCCTCCGGTTTCGCCACCGGCAGTTGTATCACCGTGGATGGAGGCTACCTCATATAAGGGAAACGGCAGCATTTTTACCGGTAGTACTCGAGGTAAGCAGACCATCATCGTCGATGGGTGCCCCCACTGGATTGGTTTATTAACCGGTTTCGCGATATATTAAGCAACAGAATAAACCTCTGCCCAATCCCAGCGACAGTATCTTCGACTGGATCATTAAGTCAGTATCCGCACTGGGGGCAGGTTGGTACCCGCCGGGCATACCGGGTATCGGTGTTGGCGGCCCTGCGCAGTGGCAGCAGAGCATTATAATAAACAAGACGGAAAAACTTATGCCGGCATGAGCAAGATTGTTTCCGGGCAACAGCGCATAAATTACGACCTGCAGACACTTCGCGGCGATCTCTTTGGCGGTGTCACTTCCATGATCGTGGCGTTGCCCATTGCGCTGGCCTTTGGCATGGCGTCCGGTCTGGGGGCGGCTGCAGGCATGTATAGCGCAATAGCAATCGGCTTTTTTGCAACGGTGTTCGGTGGCACCCGCTGCCAGATATCCGGCCCCACGGGCCCGATGGTAATCGCTATGGCGGTTATTATCTCTACCCATACGTCCAGCCTTATTGAAGCCCTGACGATAGTTGTTTTGGCTGGCCTGATCCAGGTGCTGGTGGGCATGCTCGGGATAGGTCGCTTCATAGTCTACACCCCCTACATGGTCGTTTCCGGCTTCATGTCCGGTATCGGCATCATCATCATGACGATGCATACCTTGCCGTTCGTTGGGACGCCGACGGCATCAGGTGGGGTGATGGGCACGCTGCGCGCTTGGCCGGACGTGATAGATAATATCAATACCAGCGCTCTTGCTATTGCCTCCGTGACTCTTGCCGTCTGCGTATTCTGGCCTCGCCGGTTGAAAGGATACCTGCCAGCTCCACTCGCGGCCTTGATTGTCGGTACGCTTTCAGGGATGTTGTGGTTTAACGACGTGCCGGTTATCGGGTCTATACCCAGCGGCTTCCCGGAAGTGCAGTTGGGTTTGCCTTCTACCGGCTTTCTGCTGCAGGCGCTGCATCCGGCGCTAATTCTCGCCTTGCTCGGCGCTATAGAGAGTCTTCTTACCTCATTAGTGGCCGATGCAATGACAGGCACGCAACACGACCCGAACCGGGAACTGGTGGGCCAGGGGATCGGCAACATAGTCTCAGGACTGTTCGGAGGGGCGCCCGGATCAGGGTCCACTACGGGTACTGTAACCAACATACGCGCAGGCGCGGTGACCCGAGTGTCCGGAGTGATATACGCATTGCTCATTCTGGCGGTGGCGCTGGGCCTGGGTCGCTACATCGAGCCGATTCCTGTTGCTGTGCTTGCCGGCATCCTGATGAAGGTCGGTTGGGATATTGTCGACTGGCGGGTGGTCCGCCGCGCCCACCGCATCGATCGTGCAGACTTGATCGTCATCCTGGTCACGCTTGGCCTGACCGTGTTTGTTGATCTGATTATCGGCGTGGCAATTGGACTCATCGTTGCGGGAATGGTCCACGCACGACAATTGGAGAGCCTGGAACTCGACAGCGCGCTTTCTGTGCCGCTGATGGACCGCACGTTCTTCTCCGGACTGAAAGGCATGGCCGAAGCAGACCCTTATTTAGCGCGCGTCGGCCTGGTGGCGCTCAAGGGGAGGTTTACCGTTGCATCTTCCAGGAAGCTGGTCGAGGTGATCGGCGCGGACATCAAAGATCATGAAATCGTTATCTTTGATTTCTCAGGCACCACTTACCTCGACGACAGCTCTGCCATGGTAGTGGAAAACCTCATGAACATCGCGACTGAAGAGCATACCGAATTCATCGTAATGGGTCTCTCGGTCACTGTTGCGCACACCCTCCACACCCTCAATATACTACAGCGCGTACCAGATGAACGCCTGGTTGAAACACTGGACGAGGCGCGCCAGGTTGCCTATCAACTCATTCGGAATGATTTATTCCCGGGTTAGAGTTTCGGGGTGCTTGCGCTCGGCGGAATCTCGATCAATTCGATTATATTGCCGTCCGGGTCCCGTCCGTAAGTAAAAATTGAGCCATCTTCAAATTCAACAGGGCTGCCGTTAAATGCCATGCCCGCGGCTTTCAGGCGTGCGTACTCCTCGTGGATATCATCAACCACGAAACACAAGTGGACCAGGCCGTAATCACAGGCCCTGTGACTTTGGTCGGCAGGGGTTGGAGATGAAAATTCAAATATTTCCAGAAAGACATTGCCGACATTGACAAAGGCATAGCGCGCGGCGCTGTCCTTCAGGCGGGTCATGCGGTCGGCAGTTTCGTTGCCTGTTTCCCATGAGTAAACTTCACTCACCTGCTTGCCGCCGAGCGCGCCGCAATAAAATGACAGGCTGCGTTCCAGGTCCGGGGTAGACAGGGCGGCGTGATGCAATCCGGTAAACATGATCTGTTCAGCCTGTACTCGCGCGCCGCAACCGCAGGTATTCCTGCAAGGGGTCTTCCGTGCTCTCGGGATCGAAATAGGAAAATGATTCAATGAACATCCAGAACAGGTCGGCATGTGAGGATATGCCGAGCTTTGAGTATAATCTTTTTCTGTGAACGCGTTCCGTTTCCGGAGCTATGTTCAGTTCCCGCGCGGCTGCCTTGGAAGAATGGCCGCGCAGGATCAGGCCGGCGATCTCCCGCTCCCGCTCCGTGAGCACCTTGCTGCCGAAACGCATGAACGCGCCCGTCATCTGTTCGGAAATGCGGTTGGTGTTGGAGAAACCCGCCATTTTTTTAACAGACCTCGGCCCTTGTGAGTGTTGCCGGGTCAAGGCGCTCACCAGGGGAGCGAGTTTATGCAGTGCGGCCAGTTCCGCTTTGCTGAACGGAGTGGAAGGGATTTCCCGCTCGATCACCAGGCCAATCGACAGGGAATGATCGATCCTGGTGAAGAACAATCCCTCATCCTCGACGTGTTTCTCTGAATAATAGACGCGGTAGTATTCAGTTTCGGTAAATTCATCCGGCGCCACGTCATTGATATGGTAGAAATCATCGTCGCTGTCTGCCCATATGACTTTGTTTATGTACGGACTGATAGGGTACGCAGCCCGCAACAGGGTCAGGTGCAGCCTGTCTCTTTCAGGGCCCGGCTGCGCGTCGTACACACGTTCCGGCGGGAGGTGATCCACGTAGCGAAACACCGCTGCCTGATCATAAGGCACTTCATCCTGCAAGAGTTCGGTCAACCTGCTCCAGATGTATGCGGTTCCTATCGCCCCCACCGCATCGGCCATTTTACCGATCCGGTCTGAGTTTCGTTTCAGTGAAGAGGCCATTGTGTTGTAGACTTTATGGGGATACTGAAACATGTTACACCGATTACCATAACAACGGAAAATCAATCCGGCACACCCCCCGGGTTAATGATGACACTTCCTGTCGTTCGTTTGCTGCCATCTGTTCCCTGTCATCTGCCGTCTGATCGCAGGTTAACCCAAATGAGGTATTGTCAGTTTCTTCGGGCATTTTACAGTTGCCCTGAGAACCACAACGGTCTGATAACGCGGCTGAACGCCATTCCGGACACAAGCTTACATGCCTGCAACCGATAAAATCACGGCCTCGGTCATCCAGCGGCGTCTATTTTTCATCAATGAACAAATGGGTGAGGCGATGCTGCGCACCGCCTATTCGCAGATCCTGAACGCGAGCAGGGATTTTTCCACCGGCATGTTTGACGGCGATTGCCGCCTGATCGCCCAGGCGGAACACATCCCGTTACATGTCGGCGCCTTGCCTTTCGCCTTGAAATCCGTCGTGGAATTCTTCAAGGGACGCATCCACCCCGGAGATGTCCTGCTGCTCAATGATCCCTACCATGGGGGGAACCACCTGCCTGACCTGACCTGTTTTGTGCCGGTCTTCATAGAGAGCAGGGACGAACCTGCCTTCTGGACCGTGAACCGTGCGCACCAGAGCGATATCGGCGGCGCAGCGCCCGGTTCCTATAATCCCGCCGCCACCGATAT
>JAAXHV010000512.1 GCA_012270695.1 Gammaproteobacteria bacterium
CAACCGGAGTATGAACAGATGATAATGGGTGTATATGCCACTCTAGGGGTTTTTTTCATTATGGCGGCGAAAAATCCCCTGGAACATGCCAGTCTGATCTGGTTTACCGTCTGGTCGAACATCGTGCATGGGGGGATCATGATGATTCAGGCCATTATCGATGAAACAGAAAGGGCCAATCTTGTCGGTGATGTGCCGGCATTGTTCATCGTTGCGGCTATCCTCTGGTACCTGATGCCAGGAAAGGGTGAAGCTACCCAGGATTAACTGACCTGGCCCGGATTTGGACACTCGAAGAGTGTCTGAAAGATGACAAGCGACGGTGAGATATGCGGGTTAGCCCGTTTCCTGCAGTTACGTTCTTTTGGCAGGGTGGTGAGTCACTTGCGTTGCCGGCGTTAACCAACACAGTTGAACACGCTGACTGAGGTTCTTCTCATGAACGCAAGGACGCGCCCGCGCGCCGCTGCCGTCCTTGAGCGTGGGCTCAGCCTTTGCTGGAGCGAATTTGCCGGGCGGATTGCTAAGCTGGGGAGAGCATTGACACAAGCAGGGCTCGGTCAGGGAGACCGCTTCGGCATTCTTGCCTTGAATTCCTGGCGCCAGGCAGAGGTGACCCATGCGGGACAGTGGATCGGCGCGACGCCGGTTCCGATTAATTTTCGCCTTGCGCCGGTTGAGATTCGAGCCATCATGGAGGATGCGGATTGTAAGCTGATTATCGTTGACCAGCACTTCAGTCGCTTACTCGACGGGCCTGCATTAGCCGATTGGAAAAGCAGACATATATTAATCAGTGATGATGAAAACGGCTTTTATGAACGGGCCATTAATTCCAGCAAGTCGATAGAACCGGCATCAGCTTCGGCTGACACAGAAGCCCTGTTGCTGTTTACCGGTGGCACTTCCGGCCGCGCAAAAGGGGTGCCGCTAACCCACGGCAATATCATCGCCAATGCGCGCCAGGTTGGCAGCAGGTGGTCAGCGCAGCCCGGTGATATCGTTTTGCATGTCCCGCCCATGTTCCATTCGGCGGAACTGGTAAAGACTGTTTACTTTATGCAGGGCGCGGCCAATGTTTATCTGCCGAAATTCGACCCTGATGCGCTATTAAGCGCGATTGAAGAGTTCCACGTCAGCTTTGCCCTGCTGGTGCCGACTATGTTGATGCTCACCCTGCAGTCGGGAAAAGTGTCAGAATACGATGTCAGTTCACTGAAACAGATCATTTACGGGGCTTCGCCCATGTCGGCGGAATGGGTTGAAGCGGCATTCGCAGCCTTCCCTGATGTTGAGATCGCGCAAGGGTACGGCCTCACGGAAACGGCGCCGCTGCTGACCATGCTGGATCACCAGTCCCACGTGGATGCCCTGGCACAAGGCAATACAGCCCGGCTATCCTCATGCGGCCGCGTACTTGACGGCGTGGAATTAAAGATAGTGGATAACAATGGACAGGAATGCAAAACGGGGCAGGTGGGGGAGATTTATACCCGTGGCGATAACGTGTTCAAAGGATATATCAACCAGGCTGACCTTACCAACGAAGTCCTGACGGATGGCTGGTTCCGTACCGGCGACCTCGGTTATGTGGATGACGACGGGTATTTATACCTGAAAGACAGGAAACAAGACATGATCGTCACGGGTGGTGAAAACGTCTACTCCAGCGAAGTCGAAACCGTGCTGAACCGGCATCCTGATGTACTGGAAGTCGCCGTCATCGGCGTTTCCGATGAAATCTACGGTGAAAAAGTGATTGCCGTGGCAATGGCCAAATCCGAAGCCGACTTGGCACAAGATGAACTGATAGATTTCTGCCGCGACAAGATCGGCGGTTATAAAATCCCGAAGGAAATCCACATAGTAGAAAGCCTGCCGAAGAGTGCGCTGGGTAAAACCCTGAAGACTGAACTGAGGAAAAAATATTCCCGCTATGACGGAACAGTTCCGCGCCGGTAAGGAAGCAGGTGTAATCCGAAATAGAAAATCAGAAACCTGGCCCTCGTTCAGCCAGCGCCTGTTTAATACACACCATTAAAATAGACCTTGTGGGTGGTATGCCCGAAGCAGTAAAAGTCTTCGCTGAAACGAGGCGATTGAAGGAAGTAAGCGCAGTACACAATTCCATTATCGATACCTACCGAGAAGATCTTCCCAAATATATCGGCTCGCGGAATATGGCGCGCATTCAACATGTTTTTAACTTTGCTGCACGTCACGTCGGCAAAAAAGTGAAATACAGCCAGTTTTCCGGAACGGACAAAAGCGCTACTATCAAAGCTGATATCGAACTGCTTTGTATGGCGCGAGTGTTAAGCAAGGTCACTCACAGCCACTGTAATGGGTTACCTTTGCAGGCCGAGATGGATGACAGAACCTATAAGCTCCTGTGCCTGGACGTGGGGTTAATGAACGCACTCATTGGATTGAACTGGCAAAGCATTGTGCAGATGGATCAGAGTAGGCTGGTGAATGAAGGGGCCATCGCAGAACAGTTTGTGGGGCAACATTTGCTCGAGATGCTTGCCGGCACGGTAAACCAGGACCTTAATTACTGGCTGAGAGAGGGGCGTTCCGTAAATGCCGAGGTGGATTACGTGCTTGGTTTAAACGGGCAGATTCTCCCTGTTGAAATCAAATCGGGTGCTACGGGCAGTCTGAAATCGTTGCATCAATTTGTAGGCGAGAAAACCGTATTGCGGGCTATCCGTTTTACACTGCCCCACCCACGCAACAAAAGATTAAAACGTACATTCGAAAGGCGAATTCTCAGATAGAAGTCAGTTACGAGCTCTTATCGCTGCCTCTCTACCTGGTGGAAGCGCTACCAAATCTTTAGGTTAAAGTCCTTACCAGGCAAGATGGTATTTCGATAAACCAGTTTATATCATCCGCCGTGGCGGAGAAGATGGCCGCGCTGGTTACCGAGGATCACTTAAAAGCGCGCGCGCAAGCCGGAAGTGAAAGTAATTTTTTCAGGGCGCTGTCCAAAGTGCCTTCAGTTGAACCGGGTGCAAGTGATGCATTGTGAACATGAATAAAATGATGAAGCAACAATAAAAATGTTCATAGAACTAAGCAGCCTCCTGTCTTGGTTTCACCTGCTTGGTAATGTCCTTGCCTGATTCGAGTTCGGCTACCCGCAATTCATAGGCTTTTTGCAGGTTCAGCCACACCTGTGGTGTCGTATTGAGATAGCGGGCCAACCGGAGCGCCGTGTCGGCCGTAATTCCCCGTCGACCTCTCAAAATGTCCGAAATACGGTTTTGAGGCACACCCAGTTCACGGGCGATGGCCTTGGCTGACATGCCCAGCTCCTCCAGTTCTTCACGCAAAATCTCACCGGGGTGTACCGGCCGCATACCATTCTTGATCATGTTTTCATTCTCGTCAGTGATAGTCGACTATCTCAACGTCATAGGGACCGTCGTCTTGCCAGCGGAAACAGACACGCCATTGTTGATTAATTCGGATACTGTATTGTCCGGCCCGGTTGCCGGATAACGATTCCAGTCGATTGCTCCGCAGTCCTGCTAAATCCTGCAATGATTCCGCGTTGTCCAAAAAGGTTAGCCGACGCGTTGCCTGATCAGCAAACCCTTGAAAGGTCTTTACTCTTTGACCGCCGAAAAATCGTTCCGTCTTTGAATCCTTGAAACTCCGTATCATGGATTGGAAGCATAACAGGATATACGGGATATGTATATGCTATTAATCATTGATCTTTCCCACGTCATCTACTCCACACAGCTTGAGGGAAATTCCTAAACGGCAGGTGGTTCAGGTTACGAGTAGGGGTCAACACTATTTCATGCTTCCTGCACTGCACGGCACTTGGGGAACCCTTCGCAACCCCAAAATTTACTGCCAGCATTCGGCCCCTTCTGTGCAGTCCTAAGCACCATTTTTCGTCCGCACCGGGGGCATTTCCGCTGGGTGGACTTGGGTCTGTTCTGCACATTCCTGACATGCTGGCTATCAGTTATCCAAGACTGCTTCATGCGGCCAGACTCGATCATTGTGCAAATTTCCGCAACCTGCGCTTCGGTCAACACTCGTGTCCGGAAAGAACGTATGTACCGGGCAGCGCCGAAACCAACGGTCACATTCTCCGGGAGATCTCGCTTGAGCTCAGCATCACCCACGAATACGACAACCGATTTCACCACTCCGTTCGCTAATCCCATTCCTGCAAGGGCATCTTCTATCGCCCTCACATGCCCATAGTTCTGCCGAAGGGGGTTCTGGAACCTGTATTTCTGCCCTCCTGGGAACACCTGAATCCATTTCCCGTCCTTTTCCGTCCCGTATATCCACCCATTCATGTTCTTGGTTTCCACAACGAAAACCCCGAACGCCGACACGAATACATGGTCGATTTGCGTAGTGCCGCCTGCCGTCGGAAGCGTTACATCATGATATCTCCGGTATATTGAAGACGGTAGGGAAAGTCTTGCCCCCGCCTTCACCGCCGTCTCTCCTAAAGCTCCTTTTACAGGTGCTCTAAAAACAGACCAGATTATTCGTCCCAAAAAGCCCATTGATAATTACCCCGTATCTTGCCCCGCAATTCCTGGGTTAGTTGATTACCTTTGCCCCGGCAGCTTTAGCCGATGTCGTCAATGATTTATCTTGTGTAGCCAGAGGGATATTCCTGCGTAGCGCAAGTTCCAGGTAATGGGCATCATAAGCGGTAAGTCCATGCGCTCTGCACAGGTGCAATACCTGGTTCATACTACCAATAGGTAACAAGTCGGTCTCAATCGGCATGCGCGCCAATATGCTTAAAGCCTGGGCTACCTTTTCTGCCTCGATGCGTTTTCTACGCTCGGCCTGGAAGAGTACATTAGTAACTTCGGCACACCAGATTCCCGGGGTGACGGCGACCGCACCTTCAAGTGACAAAGCCTGGCGAACACGTTCGCTGTACCTGCTGAATTCATCATCAAAGAACCAGGCCACTGTGACGGAGCAGTCCAGCACCAGCGAGGCCACTAACGTCGTCCTTCCTTTCTTAAATCAGCTATAGACAGGTCTGGACCGAGCCGGGAGCCTTCCCGGATACCATCCATTTCAGCAAATAATGCCTGCAACCCGTTTTGCGAAACACGCCCGGCAGGTACCAGTTTTACCAGGGGCTTGTCATGGCGAGTCACCAGAATTTCTTCTCCCTGGGCTGCTTTTGCGGCCAATTCGGAAAAATGGGCTTTGGCGTAAGTAAGAGGGACACTGAGCACGAGACGTCTCCATAAAAAGTGACTATTTACTAGTCATTTTATATATGATCCGAAAATAAGTCAAAGAGTAACTTTCTGCCAAATAAGATATATGGTATATTAGGCCATATGGAAGCTGTATTACTTTATCGGGACAAATATGTCTATCGGGATGGAGCGATCCGTGAGATGGTCATCTGGCGTTTAGCGGAACCGGATTCTGAGCATCCTCATGGATTAAAATACCGACTGTTCTATGGTTATCCTGGTAAATGTTTGGTGCGTTATGATAATGAACGCGGCAAGGGTGACCATCGCCATTATCACGAACAGGAAGAAGTTTACAACTGGGTATCGGTCAAGCAACTGGTGGCTGATTTTAGGGCCGATATCGAAAATTTACGAGGTAAACAAGATGAATAAACGGGATATCCATGTTGGTATAGAAGATACCGATCGCGGTTTTGAGCGGTTTGTGGAGACATGGGAACGCGCTGAACAGGGGCAAGTCAGGGAAACGGAGGTTCATTTGAATTTTGAGGACTTGTCCATGTTGCTATCCATACTGACACCT
>JAAXHV010000513.1 GCA_012270695.1 Gammaproteobacteria bacterium
TTCTCTATCGCGGGATTTGGGTTTTCCATGAGCCTGACGGAGGGCCATGTATGACTTTTGCCAGCCTTTATTTATCGGATGCCAGGCCCAGTACCAGGCACAGGCAGGCAAGAAGCAGCACCAGGGTAAATGGTACAGCCACGGTGATGGTACCGGCCTGTAACGCGCTCAAGGCATCGCTGCCGCCACCGATGAGCAGGGCTGCCGCAATGAGACCCAGCAAGACAGCCCAGAAAGCGCGCTGGTAGCGGGGGGAATCGAGCTTCCCCCCGGCAGTGATGATGTCTACGACCAGGGAACCGGAATCCGCCGAAGTGATAAAAAAAGTAAGCACCAGAACTACGGCAACCAATGAGGCGAGAATGGTAAACGGCAGGTTTTCCAGCATGTGGAAGAGCGCCAGGGAGGGATCGTCGATGCCGCCGGCCAATGCGCCGACGCCGTGCTGGACCTGGTCCAGCGCAATGCCGCCAAAAACCGACATCCAGATGGAACTGACCAGTGTCGGCACCAGCAGCACCGCGGTAACAAACTCCCTGACCGTACGGCCCCTGGAAATTCGGGCGATAAATACACCGACAAAAGGCGACCAGGAGATCCACCAGGCCCAGTAAAACACGGTCCAGCTCTTGTACCACGCCTCGTCTTCCCTGCCGATCCAGTCGCTCAGGGAGATGAAATTCGCTGCATAGTTCGACAGGTTTTCTCCGATGCCGGCCACGGCCGTCAAGCTGGGGCCGGCGCTGATTACAAACACGAGCAGCAGCAAGGCAAGCAGGATATTGAAGTTGCTCAGCACCTTGACCCCGCGCTCCAGACCGCGTACGACCGATATGATGGCAATCGTCGTGATCACGGCAATCAATAACAACTGTGTCGTCAAACCGTTGTCCACCCCAAAAACGGAGTGAAGCCCCCCGGTGGCCTGTTTCGCTCCCAGCCCGAGGGAAGTAGCCAGGCCGAAAATGGTGGCGAACACGGCCACGACGTCTATGATGTGGCCTGGCCAGCGCCAGCTTGCTTCGCCGAACAACGGGTAGAAGATGGAACGGGTTACCAGTGGCAAGCCCTTATTGAATGAAAAAAAAGCCAGGGACAGACCCACCACGGCAAATATGGCCCAGGGATGCAGCCCCCAGTGGTACAACGCCGCGCCCAGCGCAGCGGCAGCGGCTTCCGATGAATAGGGCGGTACATTTAACGGCGTGCCGGACCAGTTCGTGTAATAGGCGACCGGTTCGGCCACGCACCAGAACATCAAGCCGATACCCATCCCGGCGGCGAACAGCATGGAAAACCATGACAGTCTGGAAAACTCCGGTACCGCTGCCTCCCCGCCCAGGCGTACCCTCCCCCAGGGCAGCACGATCAGCAACAGGCAAAAGAAAACAAAAAAATTGCCGGAAATCATCACCAGCCAGTCGAAGTTTTCAATGGACCAGCTCTTTGCCTGCTCAAGGATCACTTTGGCGTCTGCGGGAAACATCAACGTTCCCGTGATGAAAGCGACGGTAAGCAACGCGGTGATAAAAAACACCGGGTTATGCAGTTCCATCCTGAATATGCGAACGTTGTCCTGACCGGCCCGGTAACGGCTGTCGTAGTGTTTTGGATGGGTCACTATCTGTCTGATTATCCGAAGTTTTTTCCTGTGCCACTATAACCTGTAACAGCTTGTAAATCCAAGTAATAATTATGCTTGACTCCGAGTGGAATTAATGGACAATTGCCGCCGCCCCGGCAACGACGGGAATCCTCGAACACACATGACAGGTAC
>JAAXHV010000514.1 GCA_012270695.1 Gammaproteobacteria bacterium
CCGGATATCAGCTATGACATGCAATGCTATGTGGACTTTATGAAAGACTTCCTTGACGCCATCGGCACGGATAGGGCCCATATATCCGGGGAGTCGCTTGGCGCCACGGTCGCTTCCTGGTTTGCCTTGCAGCACCCGGACCGGGTCGCTAAGATTGTCATGAATACCGGTATGATGCTGCCGCCGGACGAGGAAGGCGCTGAGGAATTAAGGGATTTGCTGGAACGCAGCCGTAAGGCCACCGGTTCGCCGGACCGCGACGCGATCCGGCAACGGATTCGCTGGTTGATGTACCGGGATGAAGACGTTACAGATGAGATTGTCGAAGTGCGCTACCAGATCTACCAGCAACCAGGCCGCGCTGCGGTGATCAGAAAGATCGCAGAGCAGAGCATCGGTGCGTTGTTAGACCCGGTCGAGCAGGAAAAGTGGTACAAACCTGAACTGCTGCAACAGTTGACCTGTCCGACACTGGTGTTGTGGACGCGTTACAATCCGGGACAACTGGTGCCCCTGGCAGAGCAGGGCGCTGCATTGATTCCAGACAGCGAACTGGTCGTATTGGAAAACTCCGCGCACTGGCCCCAATGGGAGGAACCGGAAGAGTTCAACAAGGCGCATATAGCGTATTTGCTGAAATAATCCTTACGTGACGGCACATCGTGAGTGAAATAACTCGAACCTTGCTGGAACAGACCCAGGGCTACGTGGAACAGGCCAAGGCGAAGACGGCGCGGGTGCGCAAGCCCTGGCAGGTCTGGCTGGACGCGGAGTGGGGGTTTCGTAATTACTGGTATCCGGCAGCGTTGTCGCGCCACCTGGCTGAGGGCGATGCGAAAGGGATTCAATTGCTGGGGGAAGAAATCCTGATCACCCGCCAGGACGGGAAGGTCCATGCCCTGGAAGACCGCTGCCCGCACCGCGGCATCCGGTTCTCGGCGCGACCGTTGTTTTATACAAAAGAAACCCTGACCTGCTGGTACCACACCTGGACCTATGACCTGGAGGACGGCAGCCTGCGCACCATACTCAGCTCGCCGGAATCGAAGATGATAGGCAAATGCAGGGTCAAGGTCTATCCCGTCGAGGAGCGCAAGGGCATCGTATTCATCTTTGTGGGTGATATGGAACCGCCGCCGCTGCATTACGACCTGGCGCCGGGCTTGCTGGATGATAATGCCGTGGTCTACTGCGGAGAACCCTACGAGATTAACGCCAACTGGCGGCTGGGTTGTGAGAACGGCTACGACCCCGGCCACCAGTTCATCCACAACTGGTCCGAGATGTGCATCAATGCGGGCATGCACACGTCCTATGGTTACACGTCCACCAGGGAAGCCGTGCTGGATACGACCCGTTACGTTGAAAATGAAGACGGGCCTAAAGGCTTTACCCGTAAAGTCGAAAAAACTGAATTCAAGCATGAAGCATATATCCCGCTCCGGGACGGCGGGCGCAAAGACCTTGTCCTGCCCCTGGCAAGAGGCAAGTCCGCGCAGGAACTGGCGCAGTTGACCGACATCATCCGTCTGGGCACCGTCGGGTTGTGGCTGCCCTGTTCGCTGAAGGTCACTACGTTTCCCGCGCCCCAATGCACCCACTACGAGTTCTACGTGCCGAAAAACAAGGACGTACACATCTATTTTCAGTTCGGCGTGATCCACACGGACGATGAGGAGGAAGCGGAACGCTGGCTGGACGAAGACGGACGGATCATGTGGGAGGTACCGGCGGTGGAGGGGTTTACCGTGGATGATGCTTTTGCCCGGGAACAGTTACATAAATACTATGCTGAGGAAGACGGCTGGCAACGCGAGCGGCTGTTCCAGCCGGACGTTGAACTGACCATGTGGCGCCAGTTTGCCAGCAAACATGCCCGCAGCATACAGACCATCGATCATACCCGCGGGTATTTCAAGCGGGATTGACGTGTCCAGTACTTACGTTGAAAACCTTTAACAGATTCAGAAATAGAGTCCCATGACTGACAGCAAAGCAAAAGTACTGGAGGGCAAGGCCACTCCCCGAGGCAACTATCCCCACGCCAGGCGCGCCGGGGATTACATCTTCATATCCGGCACCAGCGCCAGACAGGCCGACAATACGGTCATCGGCGCGCAGGCGGTGGATGAGATGGGCACGTCGCAACTGGATATCCGGGCGCAAACCCGGGCGGTGTTGAATAACATCGCAGATATACTGGCCAGTTTTGACGCAACACTGACAGATCTCACCGAAATAACGGCTTTTCTGGTGAACATGAACGATTTTGCCGGTTATAATGAGGTCTA
>JAAXHV010000515.1:0-509 GCA_012270695.1 Gammaproteobacteria bacterium
TTCAGGCAAAGCCTGGAAGCCGCGGCCGAACAATCGGGATTTGAATCGCTCCAGGAGTTCCTGAACCAGGTACGTCATATCCGCTGGAGTTCAACCCTGACGTCAAACGTGCTCGCTGAGCGGAAGGGACCCAAGCTTGGGCTGATCGTCAGTGAGGGACACGAAAAAGACCTGTATGCCTCCGACCCTGCCGATGCTGAGAAAGTGGTACCGTCCCTGGTACAGGCGGAGAACATTATCGGGTTACCGGAAAATGCCGGTCAGGCGGACATCATTGCCATACTGAAATACCTGATGGCCAAGGGCATCAGGCGGGTCAATATCTGCCTGCGGGATGCTTTTCCGGACGGGAGTCGTGAACAGGAAGTACTGGCTGTCATAGATCAACAGTTTCCGGATCATTTCCTCGGTTCCGTCCCGGCCCTGGCAGGCAGCGAAATGCTGATGAGACCCGACGACATGTCACGCACGTTTGCCGCACTGATCAACGCCTATGTTCACAACGCCCT
>JAAXHV010000515.1:547-2979 GCA_012270695.1 Gammaproteobacteria bacterium
AAGACCAAGGCTGTGGATACCATCGAATCGGGACCACTGTTCGGCGCTTATGCCTCGGCCCACGTCGCGCGGGAACAACAACTGAAAAAAGTGGTTGCGATTGATATAGGAGGAACAACGGGTAAATGCAGCGCGGTCAGTCACGGCAGCGTGGAAAAGCTGCCTGAGGGTCATTTGTTCGGTATCCCGGTGCGCATGCCGATGCCTGCATTGCGCTCCAGCGCGCTCGGGGGCGGCAGCGTTGCCGGTGTCGTCGACGGTATCGTGGAACTTGGACCGGAAAGCATGGGCGCCGCTCCCGGCCCTGCCTGTTACGACCTTGGCGGAACCAGGGCCACCCTGACTGATGCCCTGCTAGTCTTGGGGGCAATTCTGCCCGATAAATTCCTTAACGGCACAAGGAGGCTGAACGTTGAAGCCGCACACAGGGCAATAGAGAAAAACCTGGCAGGAGTCATGGGTGCGAGCGTCGTTGTGGCCGCGCAAAAGATATTCGAATGTGCGGTCGGCAAGATGGCGGATCTCATCAGGGACACCCTGGCTGAAGTGGCCTGGGATAACAATGACGATACGGTATTATTCGCCTTCGGCGGCAATGGTCCGGTGTTTGCCACATTTATCGCGGATTCACTGGACATTGAAGAAGTCAGGGTTTTTGCGCTCGGAAACATATTCAGCGCATACGGATCCGCTATCGCAGATGTGCTCCACGTTTATGAACGGGCGTTAGTCGATGGTAATAAAAGCCTGGAGGCATCAGGACATCAATTGTTTCAACAGGCCCGGCGCGACCTGCGCGGAGAGGGTTTTGACCCGGACCAGGCCGATTATACCTGGCAAATCGATACGGCAAACGGAGCAGGCGGCAGCGCAGAAGGTGATGTCAATACAATGCTGGAAGCCCTTGGCCGGAGACAAGACGCGCAGCTTTTGCGCCTGGAAGCCCGGTTTGCACTGCCCCGGATAAACACACCCGACATGGAAAAGACAGGTACTCCCAAACGTGTTGAAAAACGCGCATCGGTACTCGGAACAGATGGAGAAATAACTGTTTTCCTGCATGACGAGTTATACGGCCAGCGGGTCCAGGGGCCCTGCATAGTTGACGGCGGCAGCTTTACCTGGGTGATTGGGAACGGATGGCAGCTTGATGTCGGCCTGCGCGGTGATGGTATCGCCAAACGGAATAACTGAGATGGCAAACATCGTAAGAATAGCCGAATACATGGAAGTCAACCTGGATACGGAACGCTGGCTGTGCGCAAAATGCGGTCATGACTGCGGTTCAGCCCGGGAAAATATGAAGTACGGTTTACTGGTTGCAGAACGCGACCCCACCGAGGTCCACCGGCCGTTGATAGACAATGAAATAAATTTCGCGCCCAACCCGGAGTGGATTCGTATCCTGGAATTCTATTGTCCCGGCTGCGGCTTGCAGATGGAAACGGAGTACCTGCCGCCGGGCCATCCCATAACCAATACGACGGAAATCGATATCGACAGCCTGAAACGGCGGCTGGCGAATAATGAAATAGAAATCGTGGACAAGCATATCCAACTGGTTCAGGGAGACGCCAGGTGAGGAGCATAGATATCGACGTTGGCGGCACTTTCACTGACATGGTGCTGACCTATGACGATCAGAGAGTGATTGCCAAATCCCCCACTACCCCCTACGACCTGTCGGTGTGCTTCCTGAACGTGCTGGAAGACGGCGCGGCGCAACTGGACCTCGGCCTGGAAACACTGCTTCCGGATATCGAGATCATGCGCTATTCGACAACGGTAGCAATGAATCGGCTGATCGAACGGCGCGGCCCCCGGCTCGGCTTCATCACTACCGAAGGGCACGAGGAAGCGGTGCTGATCGGCCGCGGCGCGCAATGGTGTGACGGCTTGAGGATCAGCGAACGGCGCAACCTGGCAGTGCAATACAAACCCAAACCCCTGATCGAGCGATCCATGATCGCAGGGGTTAAAGAGCGGGTCGACTCTGCCGGCCGGGTACTTCGCACACTGGATGAAGAGGACGTAAGGCTCAAGTTACGCACACTGATTGACAACGGCGCGCGCGCCATTGCCGTGTCATTGCTCTGGTCATTCGCCAACCCGATTCATGAGAAGCAGGTAAAGGCAATCATCAGGCAGGAATACAAGGGATACCATATCGGCTATCTGCCTGTTGTACTGTCCCATGAGGTGGTCGGGAAGGTGGGTGAATACGAACGCAGCATAACGGCCATCCTGGATGCTTACCTGCAAAAATCCATCAAGCTGGAACTGGAATCCACCTGGGACAAATTACGTGACAAGGGATATAACGGCACCTTTCTGCTCACCCACAACAGTGGCGGCAGCGCTGAAATGTTCAAAACTACGGCCTCGCGCACCTATAACGGTGGGCCGATATCCGGTTTGATGGGCACCTACCA
>JAAXHV010000516.1:0-515 GCA_012270695.1 Gammaproteobacteria bacterium
TGGGCAACCAGGGTGAGGCGCCTGACTTGGTGCTGCGCAAACCGCAACTGGCGGCAGCGGAAGCTCGTGTGATTTCGGCGCAGTCCGCGCTGGACAAGGCGCGTCTGGAACTGGAACGTACCCACATCGTCGCGCCTTACGCGGGGCGCGTCAGGACCAAGCTGGTGGACCAGGGACAGGTAGTGAACAAAAACTCGCCGTTGGCGGAAATTTATGCCGTGGATGTTGTCGAAATACGCTTGCCGATACGCAACCGTGACCTGACCTTTATCGACCTGCCGGAAGACTATCGATTTAACGCCGGGAAGCCGGCCGCTGGCCCGCGGGTGACCATCCGTTCGGAACTGGGGGGCGGTACGCAATGGCAGGGCAGGGTGGTGCGCACCGAAGGCGCAATCGATGACAGGGCCAGGCAGCTGCACGTGGTGGCACAGGTCGATGATCCCTTTGGTGTTCAGGCGCGGGGCAAAACGCCATTGAAGATAGGACAGTACGTGACGGCAGAATTACAAGGC
>JAAXHV010000516.1:593-1038 GCA_012270695.1 Gammaproteobacteria bacterium
TACATTGTGGAAGCCGGGATATTGCGGCGGCGTGATATTGAAATCGCCTGGCAGAACCAGGCAGAGGCCTTGATAGACAGCGGTCTTGGCGAGGGTGATTTGCTGGTATTGACGCCGCTGGGACAGGTCACCTCCGGGGTGCGTGTAGCCATATCGAAGCGGACATTGCAGGCTGGTCATGCCATGGTGTCGGATGCGGTGGAAGGCGGCGCCCAGAGCAGGATGTAAGCATGATCGACTGGTTTGCAAAAAACCACGTGGCGGCCAACCTGTTGCTGTTCAGCATCATTATCGGCGGGTTGTTATCGGTGTACACGGCGTTGAGACTGGATTTATTTCCGGAGATCGAACCCGATGTCATCAATGTGTTCGTGCCCCTGCGCGGCGCGACTCCTGAGGACATTGAACTGGGTGTCGCTATCCGCATTGAGGAAGCCGTCCAGGA
>JAAXHV010000517.1 GCA_012270695.1 Gammaproteobacteria bacterium
ACAAAGGCCAGGGGGCTGAAGGCCGCGATGGTCGTCAGGATACCGAAGGTCACCGGCACCGCGACCTGTTTGGTGCCCTGGATGGAGGCGGCAAGGGGATCGCCGCCGGCGCGCAGGCGGGAATAAATATTTTCCCCGGTGACTATGGCGTCATCGACCACGATGCCAAGCACAACGATAAAGCCGAACAGGCTGATCATATTGATGCTAACACCGCCGAGCGGCATAAGCATCAGCGCGCCCAGAAAACTGACCGGAATTCCGATGAATACCCAGAACGCCACTGCCGGCCTCAGGAACATCGTCAATAAAACAATCACCAGGATACTACCCTGTATGCCGTTACTGAGTAGCGTGCCGAGACGCGCTTCCAAGAAGGAAGACCTGTCGTTCCAGTACTCCAGAATCATGCCCGCCGGCAGCGAAGCCTGCCTCGCTGCAATATAGTCCTTCACCTTTTGCGCGATCTCCATGACGTCCTGGTTGCCTACCCGGTATACCTGGATCATACCGGCAAATTCGCCGTTGAAGTCGGCCTTTAACAGGAGCTCTTCGAAACCGTCGTTGACCTCTGCAATGTCGGCTACGCGGATAATGCTGCCGTCGGGGTTGGTTTTGACCACGATATCTTCAAATTGCGCGCGCCGGTAGGCCTGTCCCTTGGAGCGGATGAGCACGTCGCCTCCCTCAGTACGGACGTTGCCGGCAGAGATATCCAGCGAACTGCGTTGTACGGAACGGGCAATATCCGCCAGGGTCAGGTCGAATTCCCGCAAACGATCCTGAGACGCCTCTATACTGATTTCATATTTCCTGACGGCGCTCAGCCTGACCTGCGTTACGCCGTCGATACGCAGTAAATCATCACGTACCTGCTCGGCGTAACTGCGGATTTCCCCTTCGCTGTAATCGCCGGCAACCATCACCGACATGACCGGGCGCGTGCGTTGCACCAGGCTCACTACCGGTTTTTCCGTATCCGCTGGGAAGGTATTGATGGCATCGACCCGGTTCTTTATATCGTTGAGCAGTTCCCGCGGCTCATAGTCGGAATCCACTTCGATGCTGACCCTGGTGCTGCCTTCGACCGACCTGCTGGTTATCTTGTCGATTCCTTCAAGGTCCTGGACGGCTTCCTCAATGCGGATCGCGACACCCAGTTCAATGTCCTCGGGAGTCGCGCCGCGCAAAGGCACAAACACATTGATGATATCAGGTTCGATCTCCGGAAATAAATCCAGTCTCAACGCCGTATACGCCGATAACAGCCCGCCGATAATGATGCTGAACAGCAACAGGTTGGCCGCCACGTGGTTTTTTGCAAACCAGTCGATCACGCTTACATCCTGCTCTGGGCGCCGCC
>JAAXHV010000518.1 GCA_012270695.1 Gammaproteobacteria bacterium
GGCAGGTAACCAAATTCATTGATTACCAGACCCCCAATCGTATCATAATCAGCATGACCCAGCCGTGTGCCGAAATACTCGTTGAATTCTTCAATTGGCGTGAATGCCTGAACCGTATAATGGTTTCTTCCATGTTGTTTGATGAAAGCTTCTTCGTTGAGATCGTGTTCATCTTCGATCTCGCCGACGATTTCTTCAATTATGTCTTCGATAGTTACCAGGCCGGCGATACCGTATTCATCGACTACAATGGCCATGTGGTTACGGTTGATGCGAAAATCCCTCAGTAAGACGTTCAGGCGTTTGCTCTCAGGCACGAATACCACGGGACGCATGAGTTTTTTTACTGCAAACTCCTCCGCTTCGTCGTCGACGAAACAGGAAAGCAAGTCTTTTGCCAGCAGGATTCCCAGCACATCATTCTGGTCGTCGCTGACTACCGGAAAACGGGAATGTCCCGATTCAATTATGGTCCTCATAATGCTCCCCGGCTCGGCCGAGTGCCGTATGACGACCATTTGCACCCGCGGCACCATGATGTCGCGCACCTGCAATTCCGCCACGTGCAAGGCGCCCTCGAGCATCACCAATACGTCGGGATCAAGGATATTTCTCGCTTCTGAATCCCGCAGAACCTCAATCAATGCCGGCAGGTCCTGGGGTGTTTTTGAAAAGGTGGCGCTGAACAGCTTCCACCAGGAATTATTATTGTTACTCGACGGAGGTTTGTCTTTACTCATTGATTATCGGCGCGTCTGTTCGGGGTTACCCGGTTTTATCAGGGCATATCGCAGCCACTGGTGAATAAGGATCAGGGAAACCCAGGTCTTGCAATAGTGCGGTTTCTTTTGCTTCCATGATTTCCGCCTCCGTTTCATGACTATGATCATAGCCCATTAAATGCAAAATTCCATGAATAATCAGGTGTGCCCAATGTGCGTCCAGGGATTTACCCTGTTGCGCGGCCTCCCGACTGAGGACGGGAGCACAAATAACCATGTCCCCAAGCATGGGGCCGCCGCTGTCCTGTTCCCCGCAGCCTCTCCCAGCGTCAACCGTGTCCCCAAGCAAGGGGCCGCCTGCATCATGCAGCGGAAATGAAAGTACGTTGGTCGGCCTGTCTATGTTCCGCCACTTGTTATTAAGCGAGCGCATTTCATCTTCATCGGTAATGCGTATGGTGACTTCTCCCTCCTTCCCGTCCAATGCCGAACCGGCCCAGCGCAGGATGTCGTTTTCAGCCGGAACACAAGGCTCCGCGGTGATGAACTGTACGGTAATGTCAGCCCGCATATCTCACCTCAGTCCTCGCCATTATCCTCGCTCCTTTGATACGCGTTGAGAATACGCGCCACCAGGGGATGGCGCACCACGTCCCTGGATTTGAAAAAGGTAAAACTGATTCCGGTTTCAGCGCTGAGGATATCGATCACGTGGCGCAGGCCCGATGTTTTTCCCTGAGGCAGATCAACCTGGGTGATGTCGCCCGTAATCACGGCTGTCGAATTGAAGCCGATACGGGTCAGGAACATCTTCATCTGTTTGATGGTGGTATTTTGCGCTTCGTCCAGGATGATAAAGGCTTCGTTGAG
>JAAXHV010000519.1 GCA_012270695.1 Gammaproteobacteria bacterium
TTGTCGGTGAAGGGGATTGCCGTAATATTCAGACGAAATAACCGGTTATGTAATTCGGTAGCCAGGATGCCGGAACTGCCGCCGGTGCCGTAGATAAACACCCGCCTGGAATCAATAATGATTTGCGCAGCTTCATCCAGTTTATCCGGCTGCAGGTTATTCATAGCCTGTTCAAGGGCAGTTGACGCAGAATGATGGATTTGTTCCAGAAACGAATCTGCCGATGAGGGAATCTGGCTGTTGCCGGCGTCTTCAAGGGCCTGTTTCACCGCCAGGTGTTGTGCCAGTAGTATTTTCAGCTCCTTAAAACCCTCGCATCCCAGATTTTTCCCGAACCGGACAACCGTTGCGTCACTGACGCCGGTAAGCTCAGCAGCCTCCTTGACGTTGGCATCTATGAATTTTTCGGGTATTTCCAACAATATTCGAGCAATCTTTTTATCTGATTTGCTCATGTCCGGATAGGCTTCTTTGACAACGGAGAGAATGTCTGCGTCATTATCCATAGACGTTGAGTCAGGGATTCGTTCGTTGGAAAGTGGATAACGGAGTTGTCAATAGCATAACCATGTAACTTTAGTACTATCGAAGAATCATTTCAACTGATGTTTTATTTTAAAGTGGTAACAGAAAGCCAGGGGGGCTACAGTAATATGTAATTAAACTACATAATTGTAAATTTCATATTGCAAAAGAAATATAACTCCATAAAATATCTGTTAACAAACGCTACAGAAAAAATTTCAAATACACACAGGGGGAAAGGTTTATGAGTATCGAGCGTATCGGTGGCGTCAAGACAGGCAGCGGCGGGCAACAACTGCCTTTTTGTCAGGCGGTGCGGGCGGGAGATTACCTGTTTGTCTCCGGGCAGGTGGCAATGGATGACAACGGCGAAATCATCGAAGGCGGCATCGTCCCGCAAACCCGTAAAACTATGGAGAATATTATTGCCATACTGGAGAAAGCCGGTTGCACCCTGGCGGACGTTGTGAAAGTCAACGTCTGGCTGGATGACACCCGTGATTTTCAGGCATTCAATCGCGTATACGCAGAATACTTCGGCGGACATCCTCCCGCGCGTTCTTGTGTGCGCTCCCAGGTGATGGTTGACGCCAAAGTAGAAATTGACGTGATCGCATACACCGTATAGACCGGTATCCCCAGCCCGGATTGTCGTGAATTACTCGATTTATGCTTATCCCTGGAATTTATCGCCGGATAATTACCAGGAAAAAGCCAGCGAAATTCTATCCATGGGATTGCAGGGTATCAGCCTTGCAGTCAGTTACCATGCCGGTAAATTCATACAGCCGTTGAGCGATCAACAGCGCGTCTATTTTCCTGAAGACGGTGTGGTTTATTTCAGGCCGCGCCTGGACTATGACAGGATAAAGCCCGTGGTGAGCAAACAGCTTGAGCAGGTTGATATCCTCGCGCTGTTAACGGAACGTCAGGACCTGTGCGTTAATGCCTGGACGGTGTTGTTCCACAATACCCGCCTGGGTCTGTTGTATCCGGATGTTACGGTTAAAAATGCCTTTGGCGACCCTTACGTCTATAGTTTATGCCCGGCCCACCCCGACGTGCGCCGTTATGCGCTCACCTTGTGTAAGGATCTTGCCCGGCATTACTCCATTAATGCGCTGTTGCTTGAAACCCCCGGTTATCTTGCTTATAGCCACGGTTTTCATCATGAGTTTGCCCAGGTTCCTCCCCATCCGCGCCTGGAAGCCTTGTTGGGATTATGCTTTTGTGACCACTGCGTTAGCGCCGCCGGCAACGCCGGTATCGACGCTGCGTCATTACGGCAGAAAGTGGCCGCCGCTATTGACGATTGGCTGG
>JAAXHV010000520.1 GCA_012270695.1 Gammaproteobacteria bacterium
CCAAGCACCGTTGCCAGTTCACGGGCATAAATTGCCGGACCGACAACAGCTGTTTTATTGTCGGCATTGATCTCAAGGTCGCGAAAATAGCTCATGTCCAACAACATGCCGCCGTCCCGAATCGGAGAAGACACCCAACTGTGACCGCCGGAGCGAATGCCCACTTTCATCCCGTTCTGACTGGCAAATTTCACGGCATTAATTACGTCATCCACCGATTTTGCCTGTATTATCACGTCAGGTTGACGATCTGTCTTGCGCAGTTGCCAGGTCATACTGCGCTGCCGGTCAGCATAATTCTCATGGTCTTTTGTAATTACCTCACCAGCAATTTTCTCCTGTAATCCACGAAAAGATTCGCTGCCGAGGGGAGCTTCGATACGAGCGCGACCAGGAAATGAAAAAACAGCAGCAAGCACAGCTAATAATCGGCCAAGCAGGATTGAAAATCGCCGTCGTGTCAGTTTCTTGTGGAACATGAGACTCCCCCTCTAGCGTGTTGTGCCTGTTTTTGTGTATGTCTGAGACAAAATATTGAACGATGAAATGACTGAGCGCCCGCTATTCGTATATTATAGGCGGTTGTCGATTTGTGAGAAACCACCATGTCAGACTTTATTGAAATCGTGGATGTCAGCCCCCGGGACGGTTTGCAAAGCCAGCCGGTATTGCTCAGCGTTGAACATAAACTGGAATTGATCAACCGTCTGATCGATGCGGGCGTACGGAGCATGGAGGCGGTCAGTTTTGTCAACCCCAAGCGAGTCCCGCAGATGGCGGATGCGGAAGAGGTGGTACGTGGTCTGCCGCAACGTGGTGACGTGACGTTTATCGGGCTGGTGCTGAACCTGCGCGGCTTTGAACGAGCCGTGGCCTGTAATATTGATGAGATTAACTGTGCAGTGGTGGCTTCGGACACGTTCAATCAGCGTAACCAGGGAGCCACTACGGAACAGACCATGGGAGTCATCAAGGAGATTACCCGGGAGATCCAGGCCGCCGGCATCAATATGGGAGTCACCGTCAGCGCCGCGTTCGGATGCCCCTTCGAGGGGGAAATGCCGATGGAGAAGGTAGTCCGTCTGGTCCAACGTCTGGCTGCAATGGGCTATACTGACATTTCCCTAGCAGATACCATCGGCGCTGCCGGCCCTTCCGACGTTGCCGCTATGGTGAGACGCATCAGGACTCTCGAACCCGCGCTGAGTTTGAGCTGTCATTTCCATAACACCCGCAACACAGCGGTGGCCAACACTTATGCGGCAATCCAGGAAGGCGTTACCTCTTTTGATGCAAGCTGCGGCGGCGTCGGCGGTTGTCCATTCGCGCCGGCGGCAACGGGCAACGTTGCAACGGAAGACCTGCTATACATGATCCACCGCATGGGCCTGAAGACGGGTATCGATATCAATAAAATCATCGAAACCGCAAAATGGCTGGAAGGGCCGTTGGGGACGTCCATGCCGGCCATGCTCACCCGTGCCGGCGTGTTTCCTGCATAGCGATTTCACTGGATGAACAGATGCTTCGGCAACTCGACGAGTTGGTCGCAGAAGCCGTATTCCCCAGTCGCAGTCAGGCTATTCAAGTGGCAGTACAGGAAAAACTAGCGCGAATAGAGTAGGGGCGCCTGGCCCGTGATTGCTGGAGGGGATGGTTTCGCTATATCCCAGGCGTCAATCAACAGTTCCAGCTTGCCCTCTATGCTCGACGTCTGGCCTTGTAATTCCTTTATATCTGACTGGATTACATTTATATCTGACCGGATTACATTAATATCATCAAGTATGCCTGATTGGAAGATATTCATATCTTCGCGTATCTCCGACCGGAAAACATCTATATCTCCGCGTATCTCCGATCGGAAAACATCCATATCTTCGCGTATCTCTGACCGGAAAACATCCATATCCGTTCGGATGCTATCGATATCTTCTCTCAGATCATCCATGCGCCCTTGAATTGAATTGTTCAGCATGACACTCGCTATGATGATGCTGAGAAGCATGCCAATGAACTCAATAGTATTACTCATTTCCCTTCGCCTTTGTTTCTCTATATTTATATGTAATTATAGACCGGTTGTCAACATTTTCAAATCCGATGATTCTAGCCCGCATTTCTCATCAGGTCGCTGTCTGCCATCGGATAGTTATTTGCTGTCAATGAGTTATGGTAACATTCGCACCATCTCGCCATGACAGACTGCGCTTGATGCGCCCTCGCTGGTCTTTT
>JAAXHV010000521.1 GCA_012270695.1 Gammaproteobacteria bacterium
GCGATGTTCCCGGCCGCCTACAGCCTCTTTTCGCGCTGGGTTCCCGAGGCTGAGCGTTCACGTTCCATGGGACTGCTGGCCAGCGGAATACCTTTGGGTACCTTGTTCGCGTTGACTACCACAGGCTGGATAGTGACCCATTACGGCTGGCCTTCCGTATTTTATATTTTTGGCCTGTTTGGCGTGATCTGGGCTGTCGTCTGGCACTTCAAGGCAGCCAGTTATCCGAGTGAATATCCGGGAATTTCCGCCGGGGAACTGGAACTGCTGGGCAGTTCGGCAGACAGCAAACCGGAGAGCGCGGATATTCCTTGGAAAAAATTACTGTCACACAGGGCCGTACTGGTTATATTCGTCAATCACTTCTGTACCAACTGGGGGCTCTATATGATGCTTGCCTGGCTGCCCAGTTACTTCCGCGATGTGCAGTCTCTCAGCGTAACAGGCGCCGGATTCTATTCTGCAGCACCATGGCTGACCATGTTCGTGATGACCAATATCGGGGGTTGGGCAGCGGACAGGCTCAGGAAACGCGGCGCCAGTATCACTTTCGTTCGCAAACTCATGCAGGTCAGCGGCCTGTTCGGGTCGTCCTTTTTTTTCATGCTCGCCCTGCATGCGGACACCCCCCTGGTCGCATTGCTGGTAATGTGCGGCGCCCTTGCCTTCATAGCGCTCACTTTCTCGGGCTATATACCCAACTTCCTTGATGTCGCGCCGCGTTATGCCGATGTACTCATTGGCATCTCCAATACTTTTGCCACCATTCCCGGTATTGTCGGCGTTGCCCTGGCGGGCTGGTTGTTGGACCAAACCGGCAGTTATGCTGGCGTCTTTATGATAGTGGCTGCCGTGCAGGCGCTGGGCGGGGTGCTGTGGTTGCTGTACGCCACAGGTGAGAAGATCATCGATTGAACGCTCCCCCGTCTGAGCAGGCTGCCAGTCGGAAAATTGGTCCCACAGACGCAACGACGTCCAGCCAGGAAACGCCTCGACCATGGCCTGGCCGGCTAAGGCTCATCTGTCGGGTCCTGCGATGGGAGGAATATAGCCGTTGCTCCCGTGGTATACCACCTGGCCCGCTGAGGCTTATTTGTCCGGTCGTGCGATAGTATAAAGACCGCGTTTGACCAGCGCTTCCACCATAAGCCGCCGATAAGCGCCAGTAGCACGGAAATCGTCGATGGGCCGTGATTCCCTTGCCGCGGCCGCAGCCACCGCGTTTATCGTCATTTCGTTCAAGGGTTCTCCCCGGAGCATGGTTTCTGCTTCCAGGGTA
>JAAXHV010000522.1 GCA_012270695.1 Gammaproteobacteria bacterium
TGCTATGGTTTATTGCGAAGAGGCTGGGTGAGATTTTTTATCAGGCAAATACCAGGGTCCTTTGAAGTCGTCCATTAATTTTGTTATAGCTTACGGTTTGCGATGGGAAGCCACGGCATCGAATTTTCGATTTTTTTGATTTTTACCGGCGCTGCGATACTGGCCACCCTGGCCTTGTACGCGCGCCAGGCCATTATCGTTGCGTATATCGTACTCGGCGTCATCCTCGGACCCTGGGGCATGGGCCTGGTTGACGATCCTGAATTGATTGCCGATATCTCGCATATCGGCATTGTTTTCCTGCTCTACCTGCTCGGGCTGGACCTGTTTCCCCAGGAATTATGGAAAATGCTGGGTGAGGCTCTGTGGGTTACCTTACTGAGTTCGTTCATATTTTTCGCGGCAGGTTTCGCTATTGCCTATGGTTTCAGTTACCCGTTGCCTGAGGCGGTGCTGATCGGTTCAATCATGATGTTCTCCAGCACCATAATCGGCGTGAAACTATTGCCCACCACCGCGTTGCACCATCGCCACACGGGGCAGATGATCATCAGTGTATTGTTAATCCAGGACCTGATTGCGATCATCATTTTACTGATGCTGCAGGGATACGGCAAAAACGACAGGTTGCTAGTCGATATCACCATGCAGATACTGACGCTGCCGCTATTGATCCTCATTTCCTGGTTAGTTGAACGTTACGTTATCGTCAGGTTAATCAACCGGTTTGATCAAATCCACGAATTCATTTTTTTACTGGCGATTGCCTGGTGTCTGGCAATCGCCGAACTGGCCGTCATACTGGGCTTGTCCCGCGAGATAGGCGCGTTCATCGCCGGGATTACGCTGGCCTCCAGCCCTATCGCGCTTTTTATCACCATGAAATTAAAACCGTTACGGGATTTCTTCCTGGTGCTGTTTTTCTTCTCACTAGGCGCCAGTTTTAACCTGGATATTGTCTCGAAAATCATGCTCCCGGCAGCCGCTCTTGCTGCCTGCGCCCTGGTCTTGAAGCCTGTAATCTTTGAGAAGCTGTTCGTCAAAGCCCATGAAAAACGGGCAATCTCCAGGGAAGTAGGTTACCGGTTGGGACAGATCAGCGAGTTTTCCTTCCTGATTGCAGTACTGGCGGCCGAGGCGCGTTTTATTCAGCAAGAGACCTCGTACATGATCCAATTGGCGACATTAATCACTTTTATCATTTCGTCCTGTATTGTTGTCCTCAACTACCGGACTCCTATTGCAACCTCCGACCGTATGCGCCGGGACTGAAAACAAGCTATTGGATGCAAGAATCGTAAATGGCCAAGAGAATTGAATCGTTAAACACCACATTGGAGCAATGATCATGTTCGAGAAAAAAGCAATTACAGATGTTCCCATTAATGACTTGCTGGCGCGCCGCTGGAGCGGCGTGTCGTATGACCGCGAGCGGCCGGTGGAAGCAGAAAAACTCTCTGCCTGTATAGAGGCCGCAAGGTGGTCCCTGTCCTGTTACGGCGCCCAGCCCTGGAACTTCATTATATGTGACCGGTCCAGGGACGAGGCAACATGGCAGACCGCCCTGGAGTGCCTGGCAGAGGGGAATCGCGTCTGGGCGCAAAATGCGCCGGTGCTCATCCTGGCGGTTGCGGTGGAACGCTTCAAGTATAACGGCGAACCGAACAGGTGGGCACAGTACGATACCGGCGCCGCCGGCATCAGCCTGTGTTTGCAGGCCACCGAACTTGGCATGATGGCTCACCAGATGGGAGGTTTCGATGCAGATAAATCCGGGCAGGTTTTCGCTATCCCGGAAGAGCATACGCCCATGGCCATGATTGCCATAGGCTATCAAACAGCGCGGGAGGATGTACCGGAACAACACCGGCAGAGGGAATTTGCTCCCAGACAGCGTGATCCTGTAAACGAACACTTTTTTTTCGGGAAATGGGGAGGCTGATGAACGGATTCACTGATTTCGGATAATTCCCGGCTGGCAAATACACTTCCGGCAAGTGCGGGAGAGGCGCGATCTCTCCCGTGACACTCATCTGCTGCGCCTGGCGGGACCGTTGATCCTGTCCAACCTGACGGTTGCCTTGCAGGGAATGGTTGATACGGCTGTGGTCGGGCATCTGGAAACGCCGGTCTATATCGGCGCTGTGGCAGTGGCTGCCGTGATTTTCAATTTCCTCTACTGGGGGATGGGTTTTCTTCGTATGGGCACGGTGGGGATCATCGCCCAACTCAAAGGGGACGAAAACCATGACCGACTCAGATCCGCTTTGCTGCACAGTTGTTTTCTGGGAGTGGTCATTGCCCTGGGTATCCTGGCACTCCGCACCCCCATCGTTACCCTGGGGCTCGATCTTGTCGGCGGCAGCCCGGATGTCAAGAGGCATGCTGAGGTCTACTTCTACTGGGCCGTCTGGGGAGCGCCGGCTGTACTACTGAACATGACTTTCGTCGGTTGGTTGCTGGGTATGCAAAATGCCCGGGCCACCTTTTACGTCACCCTGCTGATCGGTGTTCTTAATATTGTTCTCGATTTTATTTTCGTCTTCCACCTGCACCTGGACGTACGCGGCGTGGCCCTGGCTTCAGTCATAGCGCAGTTCTGCGGCTCCGGATTGGCGGCTCTTTTCATTTACGGGGAATTAAAACGCCATCCCGGCCGCTGGCGCAGGCCGGTTATCTTCAACATGAATGATTTTACCGCCTTGCTGGTATTGAACCAGAACATCTTTATCAGGACCTTGTGCCTGATCTTCGCATTTGCGTTTTTTACCAGGCAGGGAGCCAACCAGGGTGAACTGGTCCTGGCGGCCAATGCCATCCTGCTGAACTTTCAGATGCTGGTGGCCCTGGGTCTGGATGGTTTTGCCAATGCCAGCGAAGCCCTGGTCGGCAAGGCTATCGGCGCAAAAGATCACAGGCAATTTCGAGAGTCCGTACGTTCGGTGATGACCTGGGGGGGTAGCGTTGCGCTTCTTTATTCATTGTTGTTTATCCTCGCCGGCAGCTGGTTGATCAACCTGATGACGGATATAGCGAGCGTCAGGGAAACTGCTTACCTTTATCTGCCGTGGATGATCATCTCACCGGTTATTTCTGTCTGGTGTTTTCTGTTTGACGGTATTTTCATCGGCGCCACCCGGGGTAGGGAACTCAGGAATGGCATGCTGTTTTCAACGTTCGCGGTTTATCTCCCGTGCTGGTACCTGCTGGAGGGACTGGGCAACCACGGTTTATGGCTGGCCCTGATGGGATTTTTCATCGCCCGCGCATTCAGCCTGTTCTGGTATTACCGCGCTGCTGCGAGCTGGATTGTTGATGACAGGATTTATACCTGACCTCATTTATGCTACGCTGTTGTCCCTGCCCCGGACATATTATGGACGGATTTGGCTGTCCACTTTTTGTATGCGAGTAAAACGTGTCTGATAGAGAATTTAAACCACTGAATATCGCTGTGCTGGTCGTTTCCGATTCGCGCACGGAAAAGACCGACAAATCCGGAAAACTCCTGGCCCGCAGGCTGGAACAGGCCGGTCACCGGCTCTATGAAAAATCCATCGTAGCGGATGATATATACCAGATCCGAGGGTTGGTTTCCCGTTGGTGCGCCGCTGCAGACGTGGATGCAATCCTCACCACTGGAGGGACAGGAGTAACCGGCCGGGATGGCACTCCGGAGGCTGTTTCCGTGTTGTTTGACAAGGAAATCGAGGGTTTCGGTGAGTTGTTCCGGTATTTGTCCTACCAGGAGATAGGCACTTCGTCGTTGCAATCCCGCGCTGTCGCCGGGGTAGCCGGCGGCACGTACATTTTCAGCCTGCCGGGTTCGTCGGGCGCCTGCGCCACGGCCTGGGATAAGATCATCTCCCACCAGCTTGATTACCGGACGCGGCCGTGCAACCTGGTTGAATTAATGCCCAGACTGAAGGAATTCTGATGCAAACGGGAAAGTTAACAGGCTTATATCGCATTACCCTGATCCTGATAAGCATATTCATTTTCGCTTCGGTCCAGGCGGCAGTTTCCTTTACGCTGGAGAATCCTGCTGATTCGTTGATAGGCGCCGTGGGAACAGTCTATAGCGAACAAAAAGACACGCTCCCGGACATAGCCAGGGCCAACGGACTGGGTTTCCAGGAGATCAAACTGGCCAATCCCGGTGTGGATACCTGGCTTCCGGGTGAGGGGAAGGAAATTGTGCTGCCGACTCTGTATGTTTTGCCTGCTACCCCCCATGTGGGTATCGTGCTGAATATTCCGGAGATGCGCCTTTACTATTTCCCCCCGCGAAATACGGACCACGTGTCGGAGGTGATTACTCACCCGATCGGAATCGGCCGGCCAGGCTGGCCAACGCCGTATATCAATACCCGGATCATCCAGAAGAAAACCCGACCTCACTGGTATCCGCCCGAATCAATCCGCAAGGAACATGCCGAACAAGGTGACCCGCTACCGAAGCGAGTACCTCCCGGGCCGGATAACCCTCTGGGTAACTATGCGATGAGGCTGGGAATGCCCGAGTATATTATCCATGGCACGAACAGGCCGTTCGGTATAGGCATGCGCGTCAGCCACGGCTGTATCCGCTTGTATCCTGAGGACATCAAGAGCCTGTACCAGCAGGTTAAATTGCGGACGCCGGTGCGCATCGTCAATCAGCCTTATAAGGTAGGCAGGTATAATGACAAAATCTACCTGGAAGCCCATCCCTACCTGGAGGAGGATACAGAGCAGTTCGAAGGGAATCTGACCAGTGTTGTTGAAATGCTCATAGAAATAACCGGTGACCAGGGATACGAGGTGGATTGGGTCCTGGTGGAATCGATAATAGCGGAAAGCAACGGCATCCCGGTTGAAATCGGCCGGATAATCGCAACAGAACCACAGGGTGGCCCGAAGAAACAGGAAATCGTGTCAACGGAATGACACGACTTACAGCTTCCGGTGCGCTACGTTCAAGCAACGCACCGGAGCTGGTAGATTTTTAAGCAGTCAGGCTTGTGTAATGCTTACTTCTGCATCGCTTTTTCAAACATGCGATCCAGCTTGCCTGAATTTTCGTTACAGCATGCATTCGCTGCATCAGCCGCTGATTGGGCTGAGTTGGCTGCATCCATAGCCTGATTAGCTGCTGACATGGCACTGTCCGCTGCAGAGGCTGCACTGTCTGCTGCAGAGGCTGCACTGTTTGCTGTGGATTGAGCATTCTCTGCAATCGCCCTAACCTCATTAAGCTGCTCGACTGTTACGCAGCCCGCACAGCCCCCCAGTATCATCAATACAGCCGCAAAAAATGCTACTTTGAGTAAGGTTCTCTTCATATTTTATTCTCCAGTTTGCCCGGTTACAGGGGATTTAAGCCTCAAGCCTGCCAATATAGTGATGCATTTTTCAGATATAATCAACCCTCAGATTATTATCGTGCAATATTAGACTAACACTATAACATCTGCAGCGAAATATTGCAGTAATATTTGATCGCAATAGAAACTCCCGCTCAGGGGGTTTCGCGGCCTGTTCAACGGCCTGTTCTGCCGGGCGGCCTCCGGTAGCGTTTTTCATAGTGGCTGCCGATAAACTCAAGCATCGACTGCTCTATGCCGTGCATCTGTTTTGAATCACAATAGTCGTCCAGCCATGTCATGATCTCATCCAGCTTCATATTTCTGGAAATACTGTAGGTTTCCGGCGTTATGGCGTTATACGCGGTCAAATACCCCATGATGTAATTTTTGTATGGCTCGTCTTCAGCCGCAGAACGATCTTGCAAATAGCGGAAACAGGACTTCTGGCCTTTTCCCCAGATGGCATAGTTGCCCGATTTATCGGCGGCCTGGGCTTGCAGCGACAAGCCGATTATTAATACACCGGCAATAATCCTCATGAAACATTCCTCGCAGCATTCATTGGCAGGCAAAACCCGGTCGGCGGGAACTGCTTGCACACGATGCAAGTTATTCTACGTGATTACGGATATGTAACAAGCCTTATTGATTGTAGAACGGCATCATGCGGCCGGAAAACTGTGATTTCAGAAATTCCATCTGGTCAGTCAGTATTTTTCTGTTCGACAAGGCCAGATACTCCGCCCAGTTCGGTACATACGGTACCGCCAGGAGCGGCATCCTGGCTTCTTCAGGAGTCCTGTTGCCCTTGCGGGTATTGCATGAGCGGCAGGCAGTGACCACATTAGACCAGCGGTCCGTACCCCCGCGCGATATCGGTATGACATGGTCCCGGGTCAATGAGCTGTCCCTGTGGCGAGCGCCGCAATACATACAGATGCGCGCATCACGCTGAAACAGTTCGCGATTGGTCAATGGCGGAACATTCCGGTAAGTATGCTTATGATTTCTTGAACGTTTGACCGCAATGATGGAATTGACCGAGATAGCGGAGCGTAAACCGCTCTTCCTGTTGGTGCCGCCGTGGAAGGTAAACGTTTCATCGCCCGCGGTCCAGCCCACCATGTCGCGGCAGTACAGACTCACCGCGTCCTGCCAGGGGAGCCAGGTAACCGGTGTCCCGGATATATCGAGTCGCAGGATAAGTGGTTTCATGTGTTAATCTGGTAATCTGATGCCGGACCGCATCGCCAAAGGCCCGGCGGGTTGCCGCAATTCCACGTG
>JAAXHV010000523.1 GCA_012270695.1 Gammaproteobacteria bacterium
CTGAGGCTGCTTCCAGACCCAGAAAACCCTCTATTTCCTGGACCCGACCGTACAGTTCAGCGAGCATTCTTTCGTGTCCTTCTTCATCGACGCCACTGCTGATCGAAGGGAATATCACGGCATAACTACCCACGGGCAGATTTTTCAGGATTTGTGACATGAAGGGAGTTTATCACACCTGGAAAGCAGGACATTTTGTTGCGGGTCTACAGCAGTTGGACTGGTCCAACCCCAATGGCTTGCCGCTGCCACTATATATCGCAAGACGTGGAAATCGTTATCACTTGGCCAGGATGCCTAGTCAAGCCAGGCTTCACAATCACCCCGCCCAACACCGTGACCTTTTCCCCCGATTATGCTACGTTGTTCCCATGACTTCCCGCTTGTTCTCAATACACTCTCATGCACAGGTGTTCTTCAGTGAATACCGCTGATTCATCCGCTGACTGGGACTACCTTATCCAGGAAGACCGCATCCACCGTTCGGTTTATACGAGTGAAGCGCTGTTCCGGCGCGAGATGTACAATATTTTTGCCCGTGCCTGGGTGTTCGTGGGCCACGAGAGTGAGATTCCCGCGGCGGGCGATTTTGTCACCCGCCGGCTTGGCGGGCGCTCGGTGATCGTTACTCGAGATGCACATGCTGATGTACATGTGCTGTTCAACCGCTGCGCGCACCGAGGCGCGAAGGTCTGCCGCGAGGACAAGGGCAGATGCAAGGTCTTTGTCTGTCCCTATCACTCCTGGTCTTACGATCATGCGGGCCGCTCCGTGTCCGTACCCCTGGACTATGCCTATGACGCAGACCGGGAAAGCGGGAAGTTTGACCTGTTGAAAGTGCCGCGGGTCAGCACCTACCGCGGCTTCATATTCGGCTGCCTCAATCCCGAACAGGCGGCTCTGGAGAATTACCTGTCCGGCGCCAGGAAAGTCATCGACGAATGGCTGGACCGTTACGGCGGCGGAGAGGTGGAGGTAAGCGGGACCCAGCGCTACCGCATTGCCGCTAACTGGAAATTCGTCACCGACAACCAGGGGGACGGCTACCACCCGGCCTATTCCCACCGCTCCCTGCTGATGATGGCGGCATCCCGCTATGGCGATAAGGACATGCAGTATTTTGCGGCTGATCCGGACGCAAGCAGGATGTTCGTGAAGGCGTTCGGGAACGGGCATTACTACCTGGACCAACGCCCCGAGATGCACGCGGTATCGGCCTGGGAGCAGCAACGCCCGCAACCCGGACGAGAGCGCCTGGAGCAGTCCCTGCCGGAAAAATACGGCACTGATGAGGCAAAACGGCTGCTGGAACTGGCGGTGGGCGCCGGCATGAACCTGACCGTGTTCCCGAACCTGTTGATCATCGGCAACCAGGTACAGTTGATCGACCCGCTGGGCGTGGACCAGACCGATCTCTACTGGTTTGCCACCACCGTCTCCAACCTGCCGAACGAGGTAAACGCGATGCGCATGCGCACCCAGGAGGATTTTCCCATGTTCGGCGAGGTCGATGACGTCGAGAACTTCGAATCCTGCCAGGTGGGCCTCGGTATCCCCGAGCATGAATGGGTGGATTGCAGCCGGCACCTCAACAGCGACCGGGAAGTGGTCGAAGACGACGGTACCCGGGCGCCGGTGACCAGCGATATCACCATGCGCACCTTCTATAAGGAATGGAAGCGCCTGATGAGCATGGGGGACTGATTTGACAAACAAGAAGTTACTGCAACAGCAGCCGGGCACTTCCACCTATGTCGACGATGGCTACTACCGGCGCCTGTCCGGGATAGCGCAGGACTGGAGCAACCCGGGACCGCCCGTTGCGCCTGATCTCCACCATGAAATTACCGCCCTGCTTAACCGCGAGTGCCGCCTGCTGGACGATGGCCGGTTTGAAGAGTGGCTCGACCTGTTCCAGGAGCAGTGCATTTACTGGATCCCCAGTGATCCGGCACCCCACAACCCGGGACGCACTATCACCTGGGAGATACAGGACCGACGCCGCCTGGAGGACAAGATAGCCCGGTTCCGCACGGGCTTTGCCTTTTCGCAGTTACCGCCCACCCGTACCCGGCATTGCCTGAGCAATATCGAAATCTGGGCCACCGGCGAG
>JAAXHV010000524.1:0-1684 GCA_012270695.1 Gammaproteobacteria bacterium
GGCCCGCCCGCAGGGAGCCAAGCAGCGACGCCAATACGGCGTTGCAGTCCTTGAAAAGGGCTCGCCATTCCCCGCGGACTGCGCCTTGTCTTGGCGCCGCTGCTTGGCTCTGAACATGACAATATCACCTGGAAAGAGTACCAGGTTATGGCCTCATTACAGGTTGTAGCGCTTCACCGCTGGGCCATTTACCGTACAGCGTCAGAATATCGTCGGAAGGTTTACGCTTCAGCCAGTCTTTTTCAAACTCCTGGTAACTGCGCCCGCGGGCCAGTCTTTTTTTGCGCACCTCATTTCTGAGCTTGTCCGTCGCTTCAAAATCGACCTGTTGCTGTTCCCGATTCCATACGACCTGGTAGATTTCCCTAGCGCTCCATTCTGATATCAATCCGGATACAAGGTCTTTCCCGACCAGGGACGGATCACGCTCAAGCGGATCGCCATAACCCGCCCCGCCGGTCGACAGCCCGATAGTTACTGTCTCACCCTGGTTGATTGGCCTGGTCATTCTGCCGAACGGCTCAACAGACAATTCGCCGAACCTGCCATCAATCAGCCCCTGAAAATCCAGGTTGTTATCTCCTGTCTCCTTCAGCAAATCCTTTACTTTTGTCCCTTTTATGGACAACCCGGGCACTGTAGGCGGCGAATAACCGCCGAACAGTGGTTGAGGGGTTTGTACCGTACTGTTGTCTGCAATGGCCATGAAGTAGAGCTGGGGTATATCGTGATGAGATGCCCAGAATTGCGTGGTGCCGCAGCCGCCCCGGTATTTGCCGTGCCCGCCTGAATCAGGCCAGTGCTGGCTGAAAGGAATCACCATGGGAAATTCGTTTTCAATGGCTTCCACGTCGGGCGCTCGGCCGAATGCACACCATGGGAAACCATAAGCGTCCATACCGTCACAACCAGAACGCGCTCCCTGACCCTCGGTGTTTATCGGATAGGCAATCATGTCGGCGAAATGCTGCCCCCACTGGGATATGCCGGCAATTACCGTGGCGTTTCCTCCGTTACCCATTGACGCCGTTGCCTGGTGCCAGTCTGTGGTAGCGAAACGGGCCCGGGAGATACAGTTGGCAATGGAACTCATTGCGCCGGTGGAAATCATCACTGAATTACTGGTGGCGGCGCGGTCCGTCGGCGACAGGCAACTGCCCTGCGGAAAGTTGAATTCAATCGGCGCAAACGTTGCGCTGGAGATAGGCAAATCGTGAAATACATATTCATAAATATAGTTGGCCAGGTGACCGACGACGGCCTGGGGATGGGCATTGTAGCTGGACAGATTTTCGGGGCTGGTGCCGGTAAAATCGATGGTTAATGAATCTCTTTTTTTGGTCATGGTCATACAGCAGTTCCTGATCAGACCGCGCGCTAACCCGGCTGCGTCGGAGAAGGTTACGCAACGGTATATGCCGTCGGGCCAACTCTTCAGGCGTTTGCGGGCGCCTGTTTCAGCCTCGACCAGCATGCGCCGGAACAAGCCGGTGACGAAGTCTTTCCCTTCGCGATTGCACATTTCCTGGATGCGGATGCGCACCCGGTCGGCAGTAGTGCAGCGCGCCTTGAGGTCAATAATCACATTGGCTTCCGAGCGAATGCCGAAGGCCCTGAACATTTCGATTATGTCGTTGTTTATGCGAAATTTCCGGCCTATTTTCATTGGCGGAAGGTTCATGCC
>JAAXHV010000524.1:1770-2362 GCA_012270695.1 Gammaproteobacteria bacterium
TGGTCGGGGTTGTGGATGCCGCCGTAGAGTGCGTCATTCGTATAGAAGATGTCGCCGTCTTCTATACCGGGGTTGTCGCGGTATTCTCTCAGTATGTATTTAATGACGATGGGAGGAATCACGGCATGCAGATAAGTGCCGGCTGATGCGTTGACTAGGTCGCCCGCAGCATTGAACATGGCGACGATGGAATCTCCTGCCACTCCCATGGAACTGCGTGAAGAGCGCATGAAGATTTCATAACCCTCATCCAGGATGTCGGATGTTCGCTGTACCGCGATTTCATAAGCCCCCCGTTTGACTTTATCCATGCACTCCAACTCGTAGCTGCTCGGAGTTGTGACCTTCAGTGACTGCAGTTTTTGCTCTACGGTAGGTATACTCATGAATCCATCCCTCTTTCGGACGGGGCCTGGCCTGGCAGGTATTCGAGCAGGCCCAGGCCGCGGCTGTCAACGTGGAAGAATTGTCCCGGCGGGACCACTATGGTTGTAAACTCTGCCTCGATCAATGCCGGCCCTTCTAGCCTGTTGCCGGGCACCAGTTTTTCAAACTGGTAAACATCGGTGTCGATACGCGTATTCAATTCCGG
>JAAXHV010000525.1:0-259 GCA_012270695.1 Gammaproteobacteria bacterium
CGGTGGCCGCCCCGGAGCCGCTGCTGGAAGTCCCTGGGTTGCGCGACAGGTCCCAGGGGTTCCGCGGGCGGCCATAGGGGTGATGGAAGGCGTCCCCCATGGCGAATTCGCTCATGTTGAGCTTGCCCAGCAACACCGCTCCGGCGTCTTTCAGCTTGCTCATCACCGTTGCGTCGTAGTCCGGCACATAGTCGCGCAGGATTTCCGAACCGCCTGTGGTTGCAACGCCCGCAGTGCAGAACTGGTCTTTGACCGCCAC
>JAAXHV010000525.1:323-1224 GCA_012270695.1 Gammaproteobacteria bacterium
GGCGGTGACGGTGATGTAGGAATTCAGCGCTGCGTCCACCTGTTCGATGCGGGACAGGTAGGCTTCGGTCACCTCCACCGGGGACGCTTCGCCCGACCTGTACAAATCCACCAGGGCAGTCGCGCTGAGAAAGGGTAATTCGTTGCGTTCCATAACTGAAGCCTTCGGTTGCGAATAAAAGGGGCACAAATGCGCCTGGAAACAGTCCAATTGTGCCGTTGGCGTTCACTTATGTCAACGCGAATGCGAACCATGCAAATGTTCAGACCTGTGGTGCCATAGTAACTCAAAACCCATCATACCGTCGAAAGCCGGTATCCAGGAATCTCTGCCCCGTTCACGTGGGCAGATGCAGTGCCTTTCCAGATTCCTGCTTCCACAGGAACGGCGGAGGTGTTCCCAATGCATCCCGGCAGGACTGAACGGTTACAACCAAACGACCGGCCTCGACGGCCTTGGGCTGAAATCACGACCTTCGGTCTGCAACCTATGCCTGGTAGAAGTCTTCATCCGACTTGACCAGGTACATAATGCCCTCGATCAGGGCAAGGATCCCCAATATTATTGCGGCAAAGACAAGGAAGGGGACCGGATACCATTTCATGTTGACGGGGGAACCTATCATCACCACGAAGGGGTAAAGTAACAGCCTGACCATTGCGGTCTTATAGTTACCGAGGTAGAAATGGTGGGCCAGGAAAGCACCGAGGAAAATTGCCAGCAACCCGGCAGTGACCTTGCTCTTTGCGCTGACCCGCGCTCCACCGGGATCTCCCGCAACCAAGTAGATGTTGACAGCCCTGTCCCTGTACGCATTGAAATCCACCCGCATCCCTGGGCTGGGAGTTTCCTGTGCTTTCCAATCGAATCTGGTGAAGGTATAGCGGCTTCTGTCGCTGCC
>JAAXHV010000526.1 GCA_012270695.1 Gammaproteobacteria bacterium
TCCGTCTTTACTACTTCATCCAGCACCAGCGGGGACTCGCAACCGGACGTCAGCAGACAGCTGACAGCCAACAGGCAACAGTACGCAATTCCAGTCACTTTTTTGATTATGTTATTAAGCACTATCTCCCCTTGTTTATTGTGCATGGCTTTCCCGCCAGGTAGTAATGCCATCAGCCCATCCGGAAGCTGACCTTGCCCAGGTCCTGAAACCGTACATTAATCGTATCGCCTTTGTCCACAGCAACCGCCGCCGTTATTCCCCCGGTCATGATAAACGTCCCGGCGGGTATCACTTCGCCGCGCGCCGCCAGCATGTTCGCCAGCACGGCCACGCTGTTTGCGGGGTGACCCAGCACCGCGGCGCCCGCCCCGGTCTCGACGACCTCGCCATTCTTCTCCATAACGACCCCCAGGGTCGGCAGATCCAGCGCGTCCGCCTCCCGCATCACGCTGCCGCTGACAAAGCCGGCAGCCGAGGTGTTATCGGCAATGACGCTCTTCAGGTCGAAGCGGAAGTTTTCATAACGGGAATCGATGATTTCCAGCGCGGCAGTAACGAAATCCATGGCCGGCAACACCCGGCCGATATTGCATCCGGGCCCGGCCAGTTCAGTCCTGGTCATGACCGCCACCTCCGCTTCCACCCGCGGATGGATGAATGCCGCACTGTCGATTTCGGCGCCATCGGCGTAACTACCTGAAGCCGTCAGGAAACCGTACACAGGTTCCGACACGCCCATCTGCCGCATCTTCGCCTGGGAAGTCAGACCCATTTTCAAGCCGGCGATTTTACCACCGCGTTCCTCCTTGCGCCGGCGGATTTCATATTGAATGGAATAGGCATCATCCCAGTCCATCTCCGGGTAGTCATCAGTGATCTTCGTCACCGGCTGCCTGTTCAACTCGGCATTTTCCAGGCGCTCGGCCAATTGTCTGATCGTGGATTGATCCAGGGTCATTGCGCCACCTTGGCGCGCGCCATGTTCAGCGCCACGTCCTCAATCATGTCTTCCTGGCCGCCGATGGTTTTCATCCTGCCCAGTTCAACCAGGATATCTCCGGAAGGAAGATTGTATTTTTTACCGACACGCTTGGCATGCAGGAGAAAAGAAGAGTACACACCCGCATAACCCATGATCAATGAATCCCGGTCAACCCTGATCTGCTGGTCCATCATCGGCACCACCAGGTCTTCCGCCACGCTCATCAACTTGAACACATCCACGCCTGTTTTAACGCCCATGCGGTCCAGCACCGCGTTGAACACTTCCAGGGGAGTGTTGCCGGCGCCGGCGCCCAGGCCCGCGGCGGAACCGTCAATACGGCCAGCGCCGGCCTCGATGGCGGCCAGTGAGTTGGCGATGCCCATCGCCAGGTTGTGGTGTCCGTGAAAACCGACCTCGGTATCCTGTTCCAGCCCCGCGCGCAAAGCTTCTATGCGGGCTGAAACGTCATCCGGAAGCATGTATCCGGCCGAATCGGTACAGTAAATACAATTGGCGCCGTAAGCTTCCATCAGTTTGCCCTGCTCAAGCAACTGTTGCGGCTCCACCATGTGGGCCATCATCAGGAAACCGACCGTGTCCAGACCCAGTTTCCGGGCCGAGCTGATATGCTGTTCGGACACGTCCGCTTCCGTGCAATGGGTGGCCACGCGAATGGTGTGCACACCGCAATCCCGGGCCATGTGCAGGTGATCCACAGTGCCGATCCCGGGCAATAGCAGGGCTGAGACTTTTGCGTTTTTCATGCGCGGCACAACCGCTTGCAGGTATTCCTCATCGGTGCTGGCAGGAAAACCGTAATTGATTGAGGCTCCGCCCAGACCGTCACCATGGGTCACCTCGAGCAAATGAATGCCCGCGTCATCCAGCGCGGAGGCGACGCTTATCATCTGTTCAACGCTGATCTGGTGACGCTTGGCATGCATCCCGTCACGCAGGCACATATCATGCAGTTTGACTGTCATTCCTGTCAGGTTCATGGTCGTATGTATCCTCCGGGCTAAGCGTTTACGGCTTTCAACTGTAGCGTTCCATTAATGATTTCTTCCGCAAACATCTCACC
>JAAXHV010000527.1 GCA_012270695.1 Gammaproteobacteria bacterium
TGGCGCGCAATGCAGGACTGGGCTGGATCGGGAAACACAGCAACCTGCTGCACCCGCAGGCGGGGTCATGGTTTTTCATCGGGGAAATCTATACCGACCTGCCGCTGCCGACGGATGGGAAATTTGCCGGGGAACACTGCGGCGCCTGTACGGCCTGTATCGACGTGTGCCCGACCCGAGCCATCGTCGGGCCGTACCGGGTGGATGCCCGGCGCTGCATATCCTACCTGACCATTGAATACCGCGGCGTCATCCCGGAGGAGTTCCGCGCTGCCATGGGCAACCGTATCTACGGCTGTGACGACTGCCAGATGGTGTGCCCCTGGAACAGGTTCGCGCAATATTCCTCAGAACCGGATTACCAACCGCGCCACCGGCTCGATGAAGTGAGCCTGGTCGAATGCTTCCTCTGGAGTGAAGACGAATTTCATGAAAAGACGGCAGGCAGCGCGATAAGACGCATCGGTTACGAATGCTGGCTGAGAAACCTCGCCGTCGCCCTGGGCAACGCCCCCACCTCGGCACCGGTCGTCAATGCCCTGAACCGGCGCAGGGACCACCCCTCCGCCCTGGTGCGCGAGCACGTGGACTGGGCATTGGCGCAGCATGAATTCCGATGAAGTCAAAATAGCTGGAATTCAGGGATCATTATCTAACCCGAATATCTCACCAAATGATGCGAAGATCGCGCCGGATTTTTTGCGCTAGCGGGTACTCGCGACCGAAAGCATAGTTATTCTTCTGGTTGAGGGAGCATGTGCCCGCTAGCGCAAAAAAGACCAGCGAGGGCGCATCAAGCGCAGTGTGTAATGGCAACATAGCAGGCAGATTACCATAACTCATTGACAGCAAACATCTATCGGACGGCAACAAGCGAATTGGTGAGATATTCGGGCTAAACCAACGTCCGGCCTTCCAGATGATTTGTCGGCGCCATACTGCTGTGTAAAACGCCTATAACAATGAGATATTTTTTCTCAATGATGTAATAAATAACGTGACTGGCGTGGGGAAAACTATAGACACCTTCATCTATATCGCGACGACGGATTCCCATCGAGGGATTATCAGACAGCAAAGTCAGGAGCCTGCGTAATTCGAGAATGTATTTTTTTGACTGTTCATTACCCCAGCGACTTTTGGTAAATTCGCGTATTGCTGATAAATCCCGTCTGGCGTCCCTAGTGAGACGGTATGTTGCCATACTACTCGCCTGTTTCAGCTAATAATTCATCGAAAAAAGCGTCGCCCCCTGTTGTTGCTCCAGCTTCAATCTCTGCTTTTGCGCGCTGCACTCGCTCTTTCAGCATCTGCATTTTCAGTTCCTCCATCTTTTCGTAATCATCCATCGATACCATCACGGCTATCGGTTTGCCGTTTTTACTGATTTGCACAGGCGCACGTTGTACGCTCAGCAGCATATCGCCAAATTGTGTTTTTGCTTCGTTCGCCGTTACCGCTTTCATCTGACCTACCTCAAATCAATCTTTTCGTCTAGTATAAACGATTCGTTCGATACAATCCATTCTTTAACAGCTGCTTGTTAACAGCTGCTTTCAAAAATGTCGGTCTGGTCTCTGTAAGCCGAGATTCTTGTTTCTGCCAGTTTGATATATCCTGGGTCGATGTCATAGGCTACATAATTTCTGTGATCCTTCAATGCAGCCAGGCAGACCGTCCCACTGCCGGCAAACGGGTCGAGAATCACATCATCCCTAAATGAATATAACTGAATCAGCCGGTGCGGCAGTTCTTCCGGAAACGGCGCGGGATGGCCGATTTTCTTTGCCGATACCGCCGGGAAATCCCAGACGCTTTTGGTCCATTCGAGAAATTCCTCCCTGCTTATCGTGTTCTCCTTGTCCCCCCGCTTTCTTGAAAATGAATCCTTGGAAAATACCAGTATGTATTCGTGAACGTCCCGCAGCACCGGGTTTGCTGCGGACTGCCAACTGCCCCAGGCAGTGGACGGACTGGCGCTGGATCCCTTGTTCCAGAGAATTTCCCCCCGCATCAGAAAACCGATGTCCTGCATTCCCTCAATGATATAGCTGTGCAACGGGATATACGGCTTGCGCCCGAGATTCGCCACGTTCACACAAGCCCGGCCACCGGGGACTAGGACCCGGTAAGTCTCCTGCCAGACGGCATTGAGCAACGCCAAGTACTCATTAAGACTTAAATCCTCGTCATATTCCTTGGA
>JAAXHV010000528.1:0-6666 GCA_012270695.1 Gammaproteobacteria bacterium
GCAGTTGCCGTGCAGGTTTTCGGGCACGGTTTGGTGCCGTTCACTGTACGGCTGTCGGTGCTGCAATCGCTCAGGGTTCGGGTTTGCGTGAGGCTCTTTCCGACGCACACTGTACTGGTGGATGGCGCCCAGGCAGTTGTGGTGCAAGTTTTCGGGCATGATTTGGCGCCGTTCACCGTGCGGCTGTCGGTAGTGCAATCGCTCAGAGTTCGGGTCTGGGTAAAGCTTTGTCCCATGCACACCGTATTGCTGGCGGGCGACCAGGCTGTGGTAGTGCAAGTTTTCGGGCATGATTTGGCGCCGTTCGCCGTGCGGCTCTGGGTGCTGCAATCCGCTAAGGTTCGGGTTTGTGTGAAGCTCTTCCCAAGGCATACAGCGCTGGTGGCCGGCGACCAGGCGCTGATTGAACACTTATTTGGCGGCGGCGGTTTCGGTTTGCAGGGCCCATTATCAACCTGCCGGGTACGGGTCTCGGTGGTATTGGCGCAAAGGCCGGAGCAGGGTTTTGTCGCGTTGGTTGCGATGGAACAGGTTCGCTGTTGCGTGTAACTGTGCACGCCACAGCCGGTGGGTGGATTGCCGACCCAGGCTGACCAGGTTTCGGCGATTTGGCACCAGCCCTTGTCGCTGTTGACTTTGATATGCTCAAGGAAGTGATTAAACGTCGATTCGTCTTTAAGCACTACCGGAAAACCGCCTGCGCGGCCTGGGTCTATCCATAACCGGTATGGGTAGGGGTGGTTTGCACTACCGGTAAACCGATTGACGACATTCCGGTCGTCTGCCGGCCACAGGATCATTACATCTGGCTGGCCACTCTGCCAATAACCATTATCGCCATGAGTATTGAGTCCTTTGGTGGTGTCGCTGATAGTCTGGGCGCCGGCTGCCTGGCAAAGCATGACGCTCAACAGCAGCAGCTTGCTGAGTAGTGGTGACGGGGGCATGGTATCCATTTTTCTGCTCCTCAAGGATTGATGAGAATGTCGTTGAAAGTGCCGGTGGTACCGACGATGATGTCTGCTTCCACGGTGCCCGTGGCGGCAGCATTCCGGGCGCTGAGCCGCAATACATCTGCCAATGAATTCTGGTTCAGGTCAATGGCATCACCCAGACCGGCGCTGAAGGTCAATGTGCCGGACATCTCGTCACCGGCCCGTTTGACGAATTCAGCCTCGGCGTCGACCCTCTTGATGAATTCATCGAGCAGGGCGAGGTCGGTGGGGTCGGCAAAGCCCACGGTGACCTGGTTACCGGCAACCGTGGCAACCGCGCCCAGCCTGGCGGCAATGCGGCCGGCTTCCGCGTTGTTTTTTGCTGTGTAGCCGATGGTAAATCCTGGCAGACTGGTGTCGGGAAAGGAAAAAGCCGGGTCATCCTCCCATAACGGCAGGTATGGGCTTGCCGCCAGCACGGCGATGCTTCCGGCATAGCTGCCGGCGTGGGGATTGGCCGGGTCCGAGATATACCTGTGCTGAGCCAGGGCCAGTTGTATGATGGCATTCTGCACCCGGTCCGGCGCCAGGGAGCGGGCCCGTTCCTCCAGCCGAAGGCTCAGCTCCAGCGATAACAGGCTGAATATCAGCAGGAAGTAAATGGTGGGGAGGACGTTCATGGGGCTACCTGCATGAGAAGTCATACCCGGCGTAGGCAAACAGGTTGTAAAGGTGGTTTGCCGCCCGGAACAAAGTCATGTCATGGCCGGGGATAAAAGAGTAGGAACCATCCGCGACAAAATTTCCCAGCGTACGTCTCGCCAGGAAGGCAAGGTATTTGGCGTTACCCTTGGCATTGACGCTGACAACAGGGTGACCAGCCAGTTCCCAGGTGAACGTTGTCCCCCTGTTGTCGAAGTTACGCGCCAGGTGGTTCGATGCCTGCAACTGTACGTCCGTTATCGTATCGGGCAGCGTGTGGCAGCGTTCGCCGATATAGTCAACGCCGGCCTGTTCGATATCGTGCAGGGTTTGCAAATAGCCGCGCTCCTGCCGGTGGGGTTGTAACATCGTGGCAATACCCAGCACGAAGACCACGGCCAAAGCGAAGTGATATAAGCTGATCTGCATGGCTTATTCGATGATGACGGTAAGGGTCGTGGTCGCGCAAGCATTCGTGGCGTGGTCCGCATCCACGTTGGCCCACTTGCCGGTTGTAGCCCGGTCCAGCAACCAGTTACAGCTCTGCTCATCGCCGGCATCGTAGGTGATGCTGGGAGTAGCCGCGCCAGGACTCGCGGTGATATCCGTTTCAATTACGCTCTCATTGGTTCCGTCGTCATACAATTCCGAGTCCAGGTAGCCGTTATCTACCAGAATCGCAAAGTCTGAAGCGGCAAGGCCGGCATCATTCCGATTCACCCAGCGATATTCTGAGGCCGCGTTGACCACGTTGATGATCTCGGCCTCCATGTTGCGATTTTCCGACTGGGTGACCAGCGGCGCCAGCGCGGTGTACGCGCCGAAGCCTATTACGGTCGTGATAATCAGTCCGAATACGATGGCAATCTGGTTCATGGTATTTCCCTCCTCTGGGTTATATTTCAATACCCATGCCCATGGAGACGAAGGCAAAGGGTACGGTGATGACAATACTGGTGGATAAAAACAACAACGTGTAAAAAATCTGCCAGGTCCTGATGCTCTTTTTCAGCCTGATTTGCAACATACGTTCGGCCATGCCGAAGCCCCTGGCAATCTCGTCCGGGGTCTGGTTAGGCGTACAGGAGAGCACGTGGCTATAGGTATACGGAGACAGTACGCCGCGGAGGGCTTGCAGTAACGAAGCCTCCTTGAGCCGGGTCCTGCCTTTCTGTAACCTCAGTTTGAACGGCCTGTCTTTGGCAAAGGTTGTCTCCATTAACTGCAGGAATTCGGTAGGAGGCAAGCGGGTGGACATCAATGCGCTGCTGATGATCAGGAACCGTTGTTCGACCAGCATGGCATGCACCCGGAAAAATCCAAAGGTGTTCAGAATTACGCGCAGCGGTCCTGTTAAATGATATGAACTCCAGTGGTAGAGGATAATGGCGCAGGCCGACAGACCGAGCAGGTGCGGCCACCAGGTTTTGATAAAAGTTACGTAGTCGAAAAACAGGGCGTAACCGCTGGTGTAATTCTGCAGGTAGGGCGAGGTGTAAACGGACATGGCCGTAATCACCAGCGTCATGAATATCCATTGAATGCTGCCTGAGAGGATTTGCAGTATTGCCGGCGCCTCGGTGTTCTGGTCCAGCAACAGGCTCGTGATGATATCGATGCAGTCATAGCGCTCTCCCAGGATCAACAGGTTGCTTTCATGTTCGGTAAACAGCCCGGAGCGGTGGTAATGGCTGGCAAAGGGCTGGTTATTGCGGATGGCTCTCTTACTGAGTTTGGCGATTTCCTGTATCGCCGGATTTTTGTTCTGAAGCTGGACGTTGTTGAAGACCTCCAACAGGGGAAAATGATTTTTCAGGTATTCCCGCAAGGTTGCATAAAAGTACATCCGGGAATCGTTATTGAACAGAAGGGTACGAAGATATAAGGACTTGAGATTATGCAGCCGATTTTCAATGATGCCACGCATCGTAAAGATTCCCTTTGTTAAAATTGCCTATCTTCCGTTGAGTGAGCAACGGGTCCAGTATGCCTTTGATGATTTTCGTGCAGGCATGCTGGTGAATATTCAGTATGCCGTTTTCATACATCCAGTTACGCATCTCCTGGGGATTGGTGGTATTCATCAGCAAATGCCGGTTTGCTTCGGTAATCGGAATACATTCGGCCACGAGGGTCAGCTTTTCGATTCCGGAGTGGCGGCAATAGTCGCAGCCCCGGTTATTGTGGTAACGAATGTTATGACTGACACAGGCGCCGAAACCTGAGCGGTAATATTCCTGCCAGTACGGGTCGATGTGACTTTTCAATTTGCATTTGCGGCAGAGCACGCCTATCAGGGACTGGACGATGATTAAACTCAGAAAACATTCGGAAAACAGGATATCGTGGCTGATCCCCAGGTCGGTGCTGGAGACCAGCCGGTTGATGGCGTCAACCCAGCCGGAACCGTGAATGGATGCAATCCCGGTGGTTCCCTGAAGCATCATGGAAGAGGCCATCACCGCGGTTTCCTTGTCGCGTATCTCGTTGATGGCAATGAAATCCACGTCGTGGCGGGTGGAGATGCGCCGGAGTTTTTCCTTGTTTTCCTGGATAATCTCTTCGGTGCCTTCAATCGGCAACTGGATTTGCACGAAATTATCCAGTTCAACCTCGATCTGGTCGGAGATCTCCAGGTTTTTCTCCAGCGCCGGCCGGGCCTTCATGATAGCGGTTTGCGTGGTGGATTTGCCGGAGTTGACCGCGCCGATAATCAGGGTGATCCCTTTATTAACCGAAATTTGTTTCAGCGTATGCAACTGGGTNNCGGATAGCCAGGCTGCGTTCATCGGTGACCTTGGAATAACCATAAGACACCCGGCACAGCCATTTCTGTCCCTTGTAATCAAAGTTGAAGCGTCCGTCCTTGGCGACGTCGCCGTTGCTGAACGGCTGGTTGACGTAGATGTTCCAGATGGCAGCGATGATCTTTATTCCCTGGCTTTTGTCGAAGGATTGGCTGGTTGAGAGCCGGCCATAGATACGCTGGTAAACCGTCGTCTTGTCGTTCTTGATTTCCAGGTGAATATCCGTGGCATTCTTATTGATAGCCTGCATGAGCAGCTCATTAACCTGGTTGGAGCTTTCCCGGGTCTGTTGTTGCAGTGTGTTCTCCCGGGTTTTATTGATGAAAGATTCAAACACCGAGCGCGTGGTCTGGCGGATGACAGGTTCTTCGTCAAGCACTTCCCTGATGAGGTTGATCAGTTGATTCAGCGCCAGGGCTTCGTGCTTGTCGAGGTCGCTGCGATCGATACAGTACAGTTGCGCATCCTCAGCGATAAACCCGGGGCATGCGCCATTCATCTTCTGTGTTTCCGTGAGAATATCGGCGTTTGTAGTGAGTTGTATATTTTCCAGTTCTTCATAATTGGTGATCAGCGAAGCCTCCGGAAGCGTATTGCCTGGCGCCTCCTGCTCGAACGTAGGCAGGGGGAGCGCGGTTTTTTGTTTTCTCAGTACCTTGAACATCACTGCCAGGGAACGACGTGGATTTGTTTACTGGTTAGTTCCTGCAGGTGCACTTCATGCCGATTGCCCTTGTCCCGGTCTTCCACGTAGTCGACTTTGACGATTTTGTAGTTGCGCCGGTTGTGTTTGATGATGCTGCCGACGTTCAGGGAGCGCGGCCGCCCGTTGCTGATCAGGACGACACTGGCCTTGATGCCCAGTTCATTGTTCTTATCATTGACGTGTCCGACAATCAGCCCGTCAATGCCCTGTTTGGGGGCCGGTTTTTTTACAGGAGCGGCCTGCTTTTTTACGGGTTTCGCAGGTTTTTTTACCGGTGGAGCCGGGCGTGCCTGAGGTTCGCTGTCAGTTTTAAACAGGGCAGCGAGGTTTGGCCTGGTTTTTATCAGTTCGGCATGGACGGAGCGCAACAAATAGACGTTGATTTTGTCCCGTTGCTGATTGATTTGTTCAAGGATATCAAGGACTTGTTTGTAATAAATCAGATCGACAACCAGTTGTTCGGCTTGGTTGCAATGGGGGCAGGGAATGCCTGCGGACGGCAATGCCGGTTTCTCCGCAGAATTTTGCCCGGCCGGAGCAGCGTTGCCATCCGGTTTGTCTTGCTGCGCGCAAACCTGGCTGATACAGGCTGAAAGGAATAGCAGGAGTACGAGGGGTTTCATATCAGCTGTTCAATGCGCCGTGGGGTGGTGCGTTGGTTTCAGGCGACAGGGGTGCGAGGAATGTCATATCAGGTTCCGGTGATTTCAATGATGACTGTCAGGTTTTTCCAGCCCGCATTATCCTGGGTATTTATCTCGGCATTTTGCAGGTAACCGTGCAGCGCCATTTGCCGCAGTCGTTGAACCCATTGTTGCAGGGAATGATGGCTCGGATATTCCAGGATCAACTCAATCACGCCTTGTGCAGCGTCCCGCTTTTGACTGGTCCCGATAACGGAGAACCGGGCATGATTGGCGACAGCGAACTGCCGGTATTGCTCAAAGCTGGCCGGTAACGGAAGCAGTTCGGCAGTTTCCCCCAAAGGCGGTTTGAACAGGGCTGAATTCAGTGTCCAGTTGTTTTTTTGCAGGTAGAAGCTGCCTTCCAGTTGTCTGGCGATGGTGTTCAGGCGGTGCAGCGAGAATGACTGATCATAGCGACCGGTTGCGCTGACCCTGTAGCCTTTTGCGGTCTTCTTTATGCTGATATTATCCAGGTTGTAGGCCAGTAACACCGAGAAATCGCCAAGCAGCGCGGCAACGGCTTCCAGGTCCGCAGCAAATTGGATTGTGCTTTTGGGTTTGACCCGGACAGATTTTATTGTTGTTTCCTTTATCTCCTTGACATTGACGGCCGACGAGAGCAGGAATATCAGACCCGCGCCGATGAAGGGAACGAGTGCCAGTAGAGAAAGTTCAACCAGGCTGTAGCCGCGTCTCAGCAGGTAGGGATTATTCTTTCCCGGGTCAAGATTGATATACAGGTCTTTAAGAGCAATGCTGTGCTGCATGAAAGCGTTGCTGAGCTTGCCCAGTTCAGCCACCTGGCATTCCAGCGGATTGTTTCTGATCAG
>JAAXHV010000528.1:6759-9137 GCA_012270695.1 Gammaproteobacteria bacterium
TCGGATTCCAGGTAGTATTTTTTCTTTACCGAGGTCAGTTGCTTATTTACATACAACCAGGGCCGCCGTCCTTCGGGCAGGGTTTGGCTCTCTGCGTTGATACACAGGTCAATCTCCCGTTCATTGATGTTGATTGTCTCAATCATGATTTGAAGACTCCCTGGATCAGGAACAGTGTCTGGGTCAGGCGTTTACCGCCGGATGAGGAATTTCCCGTTAACCGGTTGAACGGCCAGACAGGCAACAGACCGGAGCGGTCGGTTTTTACTTCTACTTCCTCGCGATGAGTTGACGCCAGCAGCACTGTTTCGCCGTCTTCTATGGTGACGTCGAAAATATTGTCATTTCCTGAACTGGTTGGCAGCACACCGGAAGTGCCGGCAATGTCATAGGTGTCCAGCGCATCTATTTTTGCTTCGTTTATCACTATGTGCAGTGCAATCAGGTCATCGGTGAGGGTAGGGAGAATGTTAATGGCCTGGCCGGTTTCCAATTCGCCGATTTCGACGGTGGGCGTGGACAGGCTGGTGCCGCCGGCGTCGGTCTGTTGAATGCTGGTTCGTTCAACATACCGGTGTACGCGGTAATTCCGGATGGTAACCAGACGGTTGTTGTAAACCAGCATTTCCTTGGTATCGTCAATCGAAATATTGCCGACCTGCGCCAGCGCCTTGAGTATGATTTCCGATGAGTTCCACGAGCTGTCGGGGTCATCGATTTTCAGGCTGAACACACCACCTCCGGCGTTGATTTCGGTGGCGGCCAGGTCCTGGGTCAGGTTGCTGATGTTGGCGGCGATGCTGGCATTGCGGATCAGGGACAGGTCAACGTGTTGTTGCGCCAGATCGGTCACGTCCAGCCGCACCACGGTGATCTTGATATTGGCCTGCCTGGTTACGGTTTGCAGCCACTTCTCGTAGGCGTCGTCAAACAGTACGATACGCTGTGGTCTGGCCGTGATGGAGAGCAGGTTGCCGGTCGGGCTGATGCTGTAGCATTCCTGGTCGTTATAGGTGTAACTGCCGATCTCGTTTGTCTGGTTTTCTTCTTCTCCCCTGTCCTGTTCACAGTATTGAATGCCGAGGACGGTATTGACCAGTTGATGGATGTCGTTTTCCGCGGATAACTGGCTGGTGACATTGTTTTCAAACCCGCTGGCCTTGTTATCATCACTTCCCAGGTTGTTACTGCTGATATTGATGATGTTGCTGCCGCCGCCGTACAGTGGGACTTCATATTTTTTCGTAGTCATCGGCGTGATCAGTAATATGCCCTGGTGGAATTTGTAGCCCACGTTGGCCTGCAGGCTGATAGCATTGAGGTGGTCCTCCACGGTGACGGCGTCAGGTGTTGAACTGATGCGCGGGTTGTATTTTTCAGGCAACGCGTAAGCGACGGGGTAACCCGGCGTCAGTCGTTCCAGGGTTTCCCGGAATCCCTGTTTTTTATAAGTGGCCCGGTAGGTTCGGTAAAGCCAGGCTCTCTCCTTCGGCACGTCAACGCGTCTGGCACGGGTGTTGATGGCACGCACGGTTTGTTGTTCTTCCAGCATCTGCCTGTGACGTTCCCTGGCTTCGGTAATTTCTTTTTCACGCTGTTTTATATTTTCACTACAGGCCACCGGAACCAGTAAGGGGGACAGGCACATGAGTCTGTATGCCGTAAGCAGGAAGCCAGCCCGTTGGCGGGAAATGCAGGCGGGATTGTTAAAGCGAGTAGTCTTCATCGTAGAATTCGACCCGATTGTTGTCATAGATGAGTGTTTTAATGCCGAAACGGGTTTGCAGGAATTCGACCAGGTCCCGGTGGCGTTCGGGTAGCGATACGTTGATGTTCTGCAGAAGCCGGTAGTCGGCATACCTTCCCGGTTCGCCGAGCCTCCAGAAAACTTCGTTAAAGCCGCATTTCAAAAAGTATTCCTGCACTGCAGCGGATAACATGGAGCGGTTTCTGAATTGAATGGAATGACAGATTTCCCTGTTTTCCTCAGGGTTTGCATCGTCTTCAGGCTTGCCGGACAGGCGCTCGTCCGCGCGCAAAGCCGGGTTGTCAATGGCGTTCTGTCCGGTCTGCCCGGCGCGGTGTTCGGACGCCCGCAAAGTCGGGTTGCTGACAGGCGACCCGGCCTGCGCATGCTCAGGGACAAGCATTGCAGGTGTCAGTTGTGACGACGCTGTATTATTTGCCGCCCCGTTGTTCGCCGGTGCGCTGAGCGTAGTGGATAAATCGGCAAAGGCAATGCCCGGTTCGTCAGGCTTCCTCAGTCGAAAAGTAAATAGCTTCCTGTTCCTGTCCAGTATGATTTGGCCGTCTCGACCCATCAGGCGCTGCATCGCTACGTATAAAGGCACGGGATCATTGTCGAAATTATTGATGAA
>JAAXHV010000529.1 GCA_012270695.1 Gammaproteobacteria bacterium
CAGTTTAAATTTCCCCAAACCCACTGTTTCCGGTAGCGTCCCTCTCTGGCATTTCTATGAAGTGGCAAACTGGCTGATCAAGAACTCCAGGATAAAGATTAAACCAAAGGAGGAGGATGTTGAGATCGCAAAAGTAACCTTTCTGGAAAATCTGGAGGTCCAAAGAAATCGTTATCGGGTACTCGTAAATTGATGATGAATTCGGGCTAAATCATATCCGGCGGGCTCCCCCACCCTCCGGGCCAGGGTCGTCTTGCCGCACTGGCGCGGCCCGGCCAGGATGACTATTTTCTTTTTCAGGTCTTTTTGCAGCTTGGGAAGCAAGTAGCGCATTCGACCTGACGATTGCCTCTTCCTGAATTCTGCGAGTAAAATAGCAGGTATACCCAACCATTGCAGGTGTGTCATGAAAACGCGTCCATCAACCAAGGCTTTTGTGTTCTCTCTTTTGTTTATCCTCTGCTGCGCTAATCCTGCCGCCGATGAAGCGGAACAGCCGGGCTCTCTCGAACAGCAGGTTGAGGGGCTATGGTTGTATACCGGGTTGATTACCGCAAGTGGCGAGGAACTGCCGCTGGAAGGTATCTTCCTGTTCAGGAACGGTGTTTTTGTGCAGTACGCCCAGTTCACAGGTGAGTCGTCCCGGGGTCAGGGTGCGATGGCCCATGCGGGACCCTACTCTGAAGGCGATGGTTTCATCCACCTTGCGGCTGAACAAACCATCAGCACAGCGCCTTCAGAATTTCCTCCGCTCACGTACCGGGGCCTCACGGAGCACGAGGTCGATGTCAACCGCGTGGATGATAAACTGACATTGAGCTTCATACGGAGCGGAACGATGCAAAAATTTATGCTGGCTGGTCCTGGAGATGGCAAGGTGTACAAGCTGGAAAACGGCGCGCTGGCATTCGTTGACGGCTATCTTATTCTTGTCAACGGTGATGAAAACAGCGTAGAAACCGGTTATGGCCGCTATGAATCGGAAAATGACGCCATCACGCTCAACACGGCTTACTGGACATCAGCGGACAAATCTTCGGCTTCCAATACCAACCATACCGGCATGAACGCCACCTTTGACGGTCATGCCCTGACACTGGAGGATGGCCGGCGTTTTCATGTCCTTCCCTGAATGTTGCTGTACTATTCCACAATTCCAAGCTGCTGAGTGCTGCTGATGAGGGGGTTTACAATGATCCGGAAAATAATCGTGGCGGTGGTATTAATGTCGCTTCTGGCGCCGGCGGCTTCGGCCCGGTATGAACTTGAAAAAAAGACATGGAAGCAAGTCGAAGCAGCCCTGAACAGTGGC
>JAAXHV010000530.1 GCA_012270695.1 Gammaproteobacteria bacterium
GCGAGATCCTTCGGCGTGTGGATGCGCATACCCAACAGGTCTTCTCCACTGAAGGCCTGCATCGAAATAGGAATATCCTGTATACGCTGTTCCCGATATTGAGCGGTTACAACAATTTCTTCGATTGCCGTCGTCTGAGCATGTGCGGTATGCATTGGGACCGCGGCCAATAAACCGAGATTTGCGAAAATGACCAAACCCAGACGAAAATGCTGCCTGGTGACTACCACCAAGCGTTGAAATACGAGTGCCATGATAATCCCCCCCTTATACAGTGTAAATTAAACTATTCGATACATTACCGTTACGCCAGCGGTAATCGTGGAAATCCTCGAGGATGAAGGCATCCCCTGTTTGATGGCGCGCCCTGGCAAGGAATTCCAGGAGATGGTGTATAGAGATACACGGTGGCATTTTCATGCATGCGACTGATGCGAGGAATATCATCTCCGCTGGACCTGGCCGCGCCAGCGCCAGAAATCATCGGCGAGGGACACCAGAGAATCGGCAGTGCAGGCAACACGGGATGACATCATGTGCAGCAAGCTAAAAACGAGCTGACGGGGTAATGCCATGCTATGCATACCTTAATAGTTTCTCTGTTAGTCTGAAGATAACACTATCTAGTTGGAAAGTCAATAAAAAGGTAGGCAGGTAAAAAGGTAGGCAGTACTCCCTGGTAGTGGCTGGGAGTCGGATTATTTTTGTCCCAGTATCATGGCTATGACCCGTTTGAACAGTTCACTGTTTTCGTCTGCCAGCAACAAGGCCGTATCGGCATGGTCTTCTCCCTCGAGCAGCAGGTAGTGGGCGTCTACGCCGGCAGCTGTTAATGCGTTGGCAAAATCCAGGGACGGTTCCACGTACTCTTCCTCGGAACCGGTGGCTACCAGGGCAGCAGGCACAGGGTCGTTGATTTTCAGGATCGGGCTGGCCTGTTCCCGCAGTTCCGGGGTCGGGGCATAAGCATCCAACTGGCCGGGCCGTCTCTTTACTCTTATATCATAGGGACCGCTGATGGGCATGATGCCTTTCAAAATGTCTTTTGGCATACCCATCTGCCCCAGCCAGGCACGGTCAACTCCGATATCGGCAGTCAGGACCGCACCGGCCGAATGTCCCGCCACGTGGATGTTTTCAGGATTGCCACCGTATTGTTCGATGTTATCAAATATCCATTTGATGGCGCTTTTGACATCGTCGGGCTGGTCCGGGTAGTGTGCGCCACTGCCGGTCAATCGATAGCTGGTTGCAACCGTGATCACTCCCGATTTGACGAATGGTTCGGCGACAGAACCGTAATGCATCTTGTCTCCTTCCCGGAAGCCGCCACCGTGCACAAACAAAAACACCGGGGCGTTTGCTATCCTGCCTTTGGGCAGATAGACATCAAGACGTTGCTTCGCATCAGTTCCATAGTTCAGGTCCAGGTAATGAGGAAATTGTTCTCTTACCCTGGCAGTGTGTTCGTTCATGCGGTTATAAAAGCTCCCCCAATCAATGTCGAACTCATCCGGCTGCGACACCGTGTAATACTCGGACATATCCTGGGGTTTCACGGCAACGGCGGAAAATGCCAGCAAAATGACAAGTGAAGAAAGCGAGAGAGTGGTCTTTAACATCAGCTTATCTCCTGTTAATCATTGCATACGCATAGCCGGAATTAAGTTATCCACCGGGTAACGATTTCACCAGTATGACGCGTTATCCGGAGTATATACTTTTCCACCTTTGATAATAAGGACGATTTTGTGTTGCAGCAGGGTGATGTCCTGCAGTGGGTCGCCGTCCACGATCACCATGTCGGCGAACTTGCCTTCTGTCACCGTGCCCAGGTCCTGTTCCACTCCCTGCATCTGTGCAGCCCGTAACGTGGCGCTCTGGATTACCTCCATGGGCGTCAGTCCTGCCTCCACGTAGTGCTGCATTTCCCGTGCCAGGGCGCTGTGCATGTTGAAAGGCGAGCCGGCATCGGTTCCGGCAACGATCTGCTCGCGCCCGCCGCCCGCGATAAATGTTTTCAGTTTCCGT
>JAAXHV010000531.1:0-810 GCA_012270695.1 Gammaproteobacteria bacterium
CGTTTTTTCGGAAGCACGAGTCAGCGTTGCAAGTCTCTTTGCTAAGCACCACCTTCCCGCCTGTTGGAGGACCCTGATGACTCATTATGCACAGAATCCCATGGCGCTGCCTGCCGCGCTCATGATTTTGTGCGGCGCTGTCGCTCTACAGGCTGCTGACGCACAGGAATCCCAACGGGGCAGCGTCATGGCTTCTTTACTGGAAGAGGTAGTGGTCACTGCTCGAAAGCGGGAGGAAACGCTGCTGGACGCGCCGCTTTCAGTCACTGCGCTAGGGGCCGGCCAGATCGAGGCACGGAAAATACGCGGTTTGACTGACCTGGCGGTGAGCATGCCCAACGTGGCCTTGGATGAAATAGGCACTTTCAGGGGAGTCGCCAACTTTTCCATGCGGGGGCTGGGCATCAACAGCTCCATCCCATCCATCGACCCTACCGTCGGGGTCTTCGTGGATGGCGTTTACCTGGGGATAAACAACGGTGTGGCCTTCGACCTCTTCGACCTGGAAAGCATCCAGGTGCTGCGCGGTCCCCAGGGTATCCTGTTCGGGCGCAACGTGACCGGCGGCGCCGTCCTGGTCAACAGCAGGAAGCCCGGTGACGAGTTCGAAGCCCGCTTGCGGGCAGCTTTGGACGGTGGCGGTGATGGTGGCCTGAACAAGTACCTGATGGGCAGTATGGGAGGACCTCTCAGTGACACGGTCAGCGTCGGCGTCACAGCTTACTATAACGATGACGACGGCTGGTTTGAGAATGAATTTTCCGGTGATGATTTCGGCGCCTTCGAGCAGATGATGATTCGTCCCGTTGT
>JAAXHV010000531.1:902-2700 GCA_012270695.1 Gammaproteobacteria bacterium
ACACGCCAGGATTACCAACATCTTCGGTTATCGAAATTATGAATCAGGGTTGCTGAGTGATATTGATGCCCAACCGGTCAGCCTGTTCCATGGGGGTGGAGGTCTGGAAGCGGAACAGGTGAGCAACGAGTTGCGCTACCACGGCGTATTCGCCGAGCGCATCCACCTGACCACCGGTGTTTATTATTTCAGCAGCGATATCGATTACCACGAACGGCGCAATCTCCTGGGGCTGTTGACCCCGGACGGTTCGCCGGCCCTGACCCAGGACGGCGGCGGCGAATACGAAGTGGAAACAGTCGCTGTGTTCGCGGCTGTGGATTACGAACTCAGCGACTTCTTCACGCTTGGCGCGGGATTGCGTTACACATCCGAACAGAAGGAGGCCAGGATCGCATCCCTGATCAGGAACGTGAACTCACCCTGCAATGTGCTGGAAGGCACCTGCAATTTTGATTTTACTGACGACGAGGAGTGGGATAGCTGGTCGCCCAAGCTGGGCGTGACTTACCACTTGTCGGAGACGACGCGCATATACGCGCACTGGACCCGGGGCTTCCGTTCCGGCGGTTACAATCTGCGCAATACGGCCCTGGATACCGTCAACCTCGGGCCAGGACCGTTTGACGAGGAAACCGTGGACAACTATGAAATCGGCTTCAAGCTCAGTTTTGGACAAGGCTACCTGAATGGCGCGCTGTTTTTCAATGATATCGAAGACATGCAGCGTGAGGTCAACTTGGCTGATCCCGTCTCCGGCGTGGTGCAGGTCATCAAGAATACCGCGGACGCTGACATCCTCGGCATTGAGCTGGATGGTGCTTTCAACCTGACGGAAAACCTCCTGGCTACCGCTTCAGCAGGCTGGCTCGACCCGGAGTACCAGAAGGTAAGGTTTGATCTCAACGGCGACGGCATGATTGACAGCCGAGACAAGGACCTGGACCTGCCGCGAGCCGCGGAGTGGACCTGGAGCCTGGGTCTCCAGCACCACCTACGGGTCGGTGACCTGGGGTACATCGACACCCGGGTCAGGTATTCCTACCGGGATGAATCCAGCTTCACCGACAACAACCTGGGCTATATCCTGTCACAGAAGATCCTGGATGCCGGCCTGGATTTTCACACCGAAAACAGTCATTGGGTATTCTCAGTCTATGGCAAGAACCTGCTCAATGAAGTCAAGCACGGCGGCGACACCCAGCTTCCGCCAAGACTGGGGCCCATCCCCCTGGGCGGCGCCTACGCCCCCCTGGCCAAGGGCCGGGTCATCGGGGGAGAGGTGACGTTTACGTTTTAATCCCTGACAGGTTTTACCCAGCGCCCCAGAGCAGCAGGCCGCCGCCGAACAGGAACAGCGTCAGCAGGAAAATCACGAAGGTATAACCCATGATCTGGCGCATGTGCAATCCCGCGATAGCCAGCAGGGGGATGGTCCAGAAGGGCTGGATCATATTGGTCCACTGGTCGCCGTAGGAGATGGCCAGCACGATGATGGATGGGTCGACTCCCAGGTTTTGCCCTGCTTCAATGAATATCGGGCCTTGCACCGCCCACTGGCCGCCGCCTGACGGTATGAACATATTGACCAGGCCGGCGCAGAGAAAAGCAAAGAAGCTGAGCGTTCCCGGGGTTGCAATCGCAGTGAACCAGTCGGATATGATGGCGGCGAGGCCGGTACCCTGCATCATTCCAAGGATACCTGCATAAAACGGGTATTGTATGAGTACCGGTCCTATGGTCGAGCTCGCATTGTTGATCAATTTAACGTAATGGGAAGGTGAGCGGGAAAGCAGCA
>JAAXHV010000531.1:2777-3631 GCA_012270695.1 Gammaproteobacteria bacterium
CCGCATGCTATCAAGGTATTGGGCAAAGGTCTTCTGCTCCGACGTGACGTCCATGTCCTCGACGTGTTCCTTCAGCAGCGTCGGGTCGATCTCGATCAGTTCCTGTTCCCGGGGCCGCATCAAAGGACAGACTACGCAGATGATGGCCAGGGTGATCAGCGCCAGCAAGCCGTTATGCAGGGTGAATACGGTATCGGTAATCGGGATAATGCCGATTTCAGCTTCCAGAGAATGGCCCGAGGTGGCAACAAACAGGCCGGCTGAAGAGGAATAGCCCATGTGCCAGATGACAAAACCGGCGTAGGCGGATGCAACCAGCAGCGGATAGTGAATCCGAATACCTCTTGCAGACCCTTGCCTGGCGACCTCCCGTGCTACGGTGGCGCCCACGATCAGCCCCAATGACCAGGCGATAAGTGAACCTATCCCGGCGCTGAACGCAACCAGGGCGTAAGCGCCGCCCGCGCTGTTCGGTATATTGCCGACACGCTTCAACAGGGTTTGTACCCGGTCGGTATGGGCCAACGCGTGGGCTGTCAGCAGGGTAATGCAGATCTGGGCGGTGAACGCCAGCAGACTGGGCAGTCCGTCACCCCAGGCAGACAGGGCGTCGGCCGGCGTTGCATCAGCCAGTGCGAGAGACATCAGGAAAGTGAGAACAGAGAGCAGGACCACGAACACAAACGGGTCCGGGTAGTAACGCTCTACGAATACAACAAACGGGCGCGCCAGTAACTGAAAAAAACGCACTTTATTTAATTAGGAATTACGAATTAGGAATTACGAATTAATACCTGTTTCTCCACCTGCACCCATTCTTAATTCCTAATTCGTAATTCCCAATTAAAACTCCA
>JAAXHV010000532.1 GCA_012270695.1 Gammaproteobacteria bacterium
CGGCGTAGCGGTAACCGGTCATGGTTTCCAGCTGTATGACTATCAGACCGGCCAGATGCCGCTCTTGCCGGGCGCCAGTATGCCCAACGGGTCAAGCGCCTGTTTCAGCCTGTGGTGCAATTTCCACAGCGCCCCGTCGTTCCAGTTATAGGTAGCGGCAATTTCGTCCATAAAATTCAGGTGGGTGCGATACTCACCATATCCCTGTTCGGCAAAATCATTGACCAACTGGCCGAAACACTCATGGGCACGGCGCCGCTCGTCGTCATTCAGTCGATCGAATACGAGTTGAAAGATATTCAGTAATTCTCTCCATCCTACAAGAAACTCACCGATGTAATCGAACCCGTATTCATGCGCCCGATCTCTTATCAGGGTGAACTGTTTCATGGAATCCTCGCCGGTTACCGGTGACCGCGGGGAGAAGTCGATATGCGCGCCACTGCCCACCCAGTTCATCAGGCTGAACTCCGTCATATTCGGCACACCGCTCATGAGCTTGACCCGGTAGCGCCAGGCCGGGTCATTCGGACGGTCCCCCTCAAAGAAAAACCGGGCGCCGGGAATAGTGCGGAAGGCCTCTTCCAGGACTTTCCAGTTGTTATTCATGATCGGTTCCGGTCCATACAGCGCGCCGTAGAAATTCCACATGCCGATGTCCAGGTCCTCTGCCATCTTTTGGCGTTGGCGCATGGGCATGGGACCTTTACCGCGGTAATACTGTTTTCTGGTCACCCTGGGGGCTGCTTCCCAGATCAGGCCGACTGTCGTCGCCGCATTGGGTATCAGCATATTGAGCCGCAGGGGACCGACAACTTCAGTGATCTGGTGCAGGTCCTCCTCGCGCGGGAAGGTGACCAAGTAAGGCCGAAAACCCGGCGGTTCCGGCATCAACCAGATTCCCACTTTAGTGATAATGCCGAAATTAGACTGGGTAAACATACCTTCGACCCAGGGCCCGCAGCCGTACTTGTACATGCCGGACGTTGCCGCGCCGGACAAGGCTCCCATGCCGGTATCGACGACAGTGCCGTCGGCCAGCACCACCTGCATGCCGCAGTTCATCAGCAGGTGGTCACCGTAGGGCGTATACCCGGCGCCGTGCTCCGACAGGTTGCCCAGGACACTGCCCCAGCCCGGGGCCGCGGGGTCGATCCAGAGTTTGCTGCCGCGCCGTTGCAGGTAATTATACAACTCAAAGTAGCTGACACCCGGCTCAACCACTGCGTAACCGTGCTCTTCATTGACTTCGATGATGCGCTTCATCCGGTTTAAATCGAGGACGAAAAAACCGGGCTTCCTGGGCGCCGGACCGCCGTAGGCATAATTCTTGCCCGTGGAAACGGTCCATAGGGGGATTTGATAACTGCGGGCAATCTTCAGGATGGCCTGAATCTGTTCAACGCTGCTGGGCGCCACCGCGGCAGACGGCATGTTTGCCTCATCGGGCAAGGTGGAATAGACGTCCCGATACGTTCT
>JAAXHV010000533.1 GCA_012270695.1 Gammaproteobacteria bacterium
GAGGCGATGTTGGCGCTCGTATTGATGGATCATGTACTGAGACACCGCGCCCAGAATATTGACAGGCGTTAACCCGGATTTCTCAGCGGATGATGCGCTGACAAATCGTCAGGATAGACGATTTGCACGGCGACAGCCGTCGATGACATGCAACGGTGAGATCTGCCGGTTAAAGCGGCAGAGGCGTGTCAAAAACAATGGCGACGTTACCTTTACCGCTGGTTTCCTGCCCTGGTTTATCCTCGCTTCCGGAAGCCTCAGTACCCGCCGGGTGCTTCAGGCTGAAAGGCAATACCATCCCGTCGACTGCCTCAGTATCACCATGCCGAAACGCCGCTAACCAGACAGATGGCAATGGCGTTTTTTCGGACCACGGGCAGACCGCCTCACCGGCATTGATGAGATCGGTGATAGTCTTNNGGAGATGCCATCTGGATGAACGCCCAATCACGCGGGTGTGTTCGATTACCCAACATCAGCACGCCTCCCGTTTCAGGAATATTTTCAAAGCCCAGCACTTCCAGTCGGTAACGCTGCCTGATAGTCAGGGCGACGATAAACCGTACCAGGGATTGTGGTAATTTATACATCGTGTAAAGAGCGCCCGCCAAGGCAACGACAGTCAGCAGGGTAAATAACCAATCGCTGATCTCCAGTAGTGAGAAGAGTACGGTCAGGACCAGGAAGCTCAGCATAACGACGTTCTGAATCAGGTTGTTCCCTGCCAGTACCCTGCCCAGAATATGTTCACCTGCATGAAACTGAATCAGGGCATTCAGCGGGATGATGAATATGCCGCCGAGCATTCCGAGCAACAGGATATTGATTCCGTGAGCAGGAATACTTTGCAGACTCGGCAGGATAAACAAGCAGGTGGCCACACCCAGTGCACCGATGGGAATCAAGCCTGTTTCAATGTAATTTCTTGAGACCTTGCCGGCGATAAGGGAACCCAGCATGATACCGATTCCGGCACAGGCCAGGGTCCCCTGGATGATTCTTACGTCGGTTACGCCCAGGTTATCTTTAGCAAAAGAAGGAAACGCCGCCAGCATGACCTGGCCGATAGCCCAGAAGATCGCCAGCCCGATGATTGACAGGAAAATGACTTCACGGGATTTCACCGCTTTCAAATTATTGGCCAGGTAATGGCCTGTTCGGTACTTGATCCAGTCAAACCGGATGTTTTCGTCCGGCTCATAGACATTCGGCAGGCGGTAGGCCAGGATTAACTCAATCACCGCTCCGCTAATCAAAAACCAGCCTATGGGAGCGATTGTATGCATTACATCTCTCTTGGTGGAAAAAACCACGTCGGCCAAATACATCTCAAACAGGACCGAAAATACAAATGTGCCGGCAAGAATTGAAGTGGTAGTAGTGGCCTGCACCACGCCGTTGGCCCGCGCCAGACGTTCCTTACCGGCAATTTCCTTGATGTAGCCATACTTTGCCGGTGAGTAAAAGGCGCTCTGTATTGCCAGCAAAAAGGTCATGGCAAAGGCCGCCCAGAACCATCCCAGGTGATAGAACAAGGTGATCATGCTGGTGAGGACGACCGCGCCCCAGGCGGTGGTGCGCATGACCTTGTTTTTCGGAAACTTGTCCGCCAGGAAACCGGCGGGGGTGAACAGCAGGATGAACGGCAGCAGGATCAGGGCGTTGACGATGGCCGTCAATATGATCAGGGTATCGCCCTCGTAGGTTTTGAAGACGGTATTCTGTATGGTGATTTTATGCCCCAGGTCCACAAAGGCATTCAGGAACAGCATGACTACGTAGGGGAGGAAGCCCCTGATCCTGAATAGATCACTCATGTTTGATTCCCTCGCCCCGTCATCTGCTATCGTGGGAACGGAATTCAATTCCGTCCCAGTCAGGTTATGTTGATGTTCCTCCGACGGTCAATTCGTCAATTTTGAGCGTGGGTTGGCCCACCCCGACAGGAACCGACTGGCCATCCTTTCCGCAGACGCCGATGCCGCTGTCGAGTCGCATATCGTTTCCGGTCATGGACACGCGGGTCAATACGTCCGGCCCGTTGCCGATCAGGGTCGCCCCCTTGATGGGACTGGTCAGTCGCCCGTTTTCAATCAACCAGGCCTGACTGGCGCTGAACACGAATTTGCCGTTGGTGATATCCACCTGCCCGCCGCCGAACTGGGAGGCATAGACCCCCTTGTGTACCGAACCGATAATTTCTTCCGGGTCATATTCGCCTCCCAGCATATACGTATTGGTCATTCTCGGCATGGGCAGGTGGGCGTAGGATTCCCGCCGTCCGTTGCCGGTGGGCCGCATATCCATCAACCGGGCATTCAACTTGTCCTGCATATAGTTTTTGAGAATGCCTCTTTCAATCAGGGTGGTGGCTTCCGTAGGCGTCCCCTCATCGTCAACGGTCAGTGAGCCGCGGCGGTTTTCAATGGTTCCGTCATCGACTACGGTGACGTTTTTGGCGGCGACCCGCTGACCCAAGCGGTTGCTGAACGCGGACGTCCCCTTGCGGTTGAAGTCACCTTCCAGGCCGTGACCTATGGCCTCATGCAATAATATTCCCGGCCAGCCCGGCCCCAGCACGACCGTCATTGTACCGGCCGGCGCCGGAAGCGCTTCCAGGTTATTGAGTGCCTGCGTCACTGCATCGTCAATATAACCGGAGACAATTTCTTCATTCAGGAAGTATTCATAACCAAACCGCCCGCCGCCGCCGGCACCGCCTTTTTCCAGCCTGCCGTTTTGCTCGACGATGACGTTGACGTTGAGCCTGACCAGTGGCCTGATATCGCCGGAATAAACACCGTCACTGCCGGCAATCAATAGCGCGGAATAAGAACCGCTGAGTCCGGCGATGACTTGCTTTATCCGGGGGTCTTTTTTACGGGTTTCGGCGTCAATCCGTTGCAATAATGCGATCTTTTCCCCGGAAGTTATCGAGTTCAGCGGATTCGCACCGGAATACAGCGGGGTGATATTGCGGTTTTGCCGGGCCTGCAGCTTTTGCCTGCCGCCGCTCCTGGCAATGGCCCGGGCCGCCCTCGCCGAGTCGGTCAAGGCTGGCAGGATGATCTCATCCGAATAGGCAAATCCGGTCTTGTCCTCACTGACCGCCCTGACACCCACACCCTGGTCGATACTGTGGGAACCTTCGCGGATAATGCCTTCTTCCAGCACCCAGGCTTCGGCCTGGGAAGACTCGAAATACAGGTCGGCGTAGTCGATATCATTGACGATCATCTGGTCCAGGGTTTTTTCAATGTCCCTGCCGTCGAGCCCCGCGGGGCTCAGCAATTGCCGGGCAGCTTTTTCCAGTTGTTGACTCATGGTTTTAAATGTTGGGGCAGATTTTCAAATCTGAACCCTTTCATTTCCTATCACCCTGTGCTCCAGCGCCGGGAAAGATTGTCTCAGGTTATGTACCCTGGCAAGATCGATATCGGCACAGGCAACGCCCGGTCCTTCTTCCAGGCTGCATAAAACATCGCCCCAGGGATCGACAACCATGCTGTGGCCCCAAGTGCGTCTGGTTTCCGTGTTCTGCCCGCCCTGGTTGGAGGCGATAACGTAACAGAGGTTTTCCACCGCCCGGGTACGCAAAAACAATTCCCAGTGGCGTTTCCCCGTGGCATAGGTAAACGCAGAGGGGACGGTAATGATTTCCGCCTGTTGCTTGGACAGTTCGCGATACAACTCAGGAAACCGCAGGTCGTAGCATACCGTCATGCCGATCCTGCCTAGCGGGGTTTCCGCCACGACTGTATTGCGGCCCGGAATGATAGTATTGGATTCATTATAGACCTCTTTTTCTTCATCCCCCACCTGTACGTCGAACAGGTGGATCTTATCGTAGCGATGGGTTCGGATACCGTCCGGGTTGAACAACAGGCAGGTATTATGAACGCGGCTTGCCTCTTCGCTTTGCAATGAAAAAGTGCCTGCCATCAGCCAGAGATGGTTGCGTTTGGACTGGTCAGCCAGGAAATCCTGGATAGGGCCTCTACCCTCCACTTCCCCGATACTGATTTTAGCCGTCTCATCGTCACTCATGATGGGGAAATATTCAGGCAACAAGGCAAACTGCGCGCCGTGATTTGCCGCTTCCTTGAGCAGGTCGGCAGCCTGGGCGAGATTGGCATCCAGGTTGTCCGTGGATACCATCTGGATTGTAGCAACTCTTGACATCGTTCCAGTATACGTGAATCCCGGATTAATTCACATGGAGGCATTGGAGTCCGGTTGCCTGTCATGGTCGATGTATTCCTGTGCATCCAGGTAAAATACACATATAATCTCACAGCCGTATCGATTGAAAAGAGAGACAGAAGATAATGAAACCAATAAAAATAGGGTTGCTCGGCCTGGGTACGGTAGGCGGGGGCGTTGTCACGGTATTGACCCGGAATGCCCATGAAATTGCGCGGCGCGCCGGTAGAGATGTCGTTATCAGTCATGCGGCGGCAATAGAATATGATGCTGATGCAATCCACGGTCTGGACCAGGTCGGCAGGATTACGGATGACGGTTTTGCCGTCGTTAATGACCCGGAAGTTGAAATCATCATCGAACTGATAGGCGGCTACTCCCCAGCAAAGGAAATGGTTTTGCAAGCCATTGAAAACGGAAAACACGTCGTCACCGCAAACAAGGCGATGATTGCCGTGCACGGTAATGAAATCTTCAGCGCGGCGCAGGAAACAGGCGTGATCGTGGCGTTCGAGGCCGCAGTTGCCGGGGGGATTCCCATTATCAAGGCAATCCGTGAGGGCCTGGTGGCAAACCGTATTCAATGGGCTGCCGGCATTATCAACGGCACGGGGAACTACATCCTCACCGAGATGCGTGACAAGGGCAGGGACTTTGCCGGGGTATTGAAGGAAGCCCAGGAGTTGGGTTATGCGGAAGCCGATCCGACGTTCGACGTTGAGGGCATCGATGCCGCGCACAAGTTGACCATCATGGGTTCCATTGCCTTCGGTATCCCGTTGCAGTTTGAGAAAACCTATACTGAGGGTATCAGCAGAATAGAACAGCAAGATGTGGCTTATGCCGATGAGTTGGGCTATCGAATTAAACATCTCGGTATTGCCAGGCGTACCGATGCAGGTATCGAGCTTCGCGTCCACCCCACGCTGATCCCTTCAAGAAGACTGATTGCCAACGTGGACGGGGTGATGAACGCAGTGTTGGTGCAGGGCGATGCGGTGGGGCCGACCTTGTATTACGGCGCCGGCGCCGGCGCCCTGCCGACTGCTTCCTCCGTCGTAGCTGACGTAATTGATGTAGTGCGCGCCTTGACCACCGATCCGGG
>JAAXHV010000534.1 GCA_012270695.1 Gammaproteobacteria bacterium
AAGCCGATAGTGGGAAAATTGTTCGGCATCTTGTCAATGAAGCAGGGTTTGCCTTCGGTTCGGTGCAGTTGGGCGTAGCGGATATAATCCTCGCCCAGCGCGGCAAAATTTTCCGACGCCAGTTCCCGCACCGCTTCCGGGTAGTTGACGCCGTCCGCCCGGTTCCTGTTCAGCGACGTGGCGACCCGGCCCAGGTAAGGCAGTTCGCTGGTCCCCTCAACCTGGCTGTGACTGGCCAGTACCTGTTCTATCAGCGTGGAGCCGGAGCGCGGCAGACCCAGGATAAATATGGGCGCCGGGTCGGGATGGCCCGATCCGTTTTTTTCGTCCAACAGTGTTTTGTCAAAAACCTCTATGATGGCGTCGTTGATGGTTTCAGTGTGCACCGGGTCGTACTGGACCAGCATGCGCTGTTTGTTGTTGGCCTGTTCGTAGTAGCGCCAGGCCCGGTCGTAATCCTGTCGGTCATCATGGGCCTTGCCCAGGGCGAACAGGAAATTGATCTCCGACTTCTCGCCGGCCGCGTTACCATCCTCAACCCGTTTTTTCATTTCCTCCAGTTGTTCGTTACTGAAGCGATAGGTCTTAAGGTTCGCCAGGCTCCAGTAGGTTTCACCGTTATTGGGTTTCACGCTGATACAGTCATGGTACGCCCGGACCGCCTCATCCAGGCGGCCGATGGTCTTCAGGGCGTTGCCCAGGCCGAGCAGGGCCCCCGGATGCCGGGGAGACAATTGCAGTGTCCTTTGATATTCCCTGACTGCCTCGTGATTCAGGGCGGCCGGCGCGTAGGCGCCGGCAAGCAGAAAATGGGTCTGCGGGTTGTGGGGATTAATTTCAATAGCCTTTTTGAAGTAATCGATGGCTTCTTCAAAGCGGTCCTGTTCTTTCAATATGCGACCGAGATCGATCACCGCAGTCAGGAAGTCCGGAGCAATCCCGAGCGCGCGTCGCAGCAGGCGTTCCGCGTCTTCATAGCGTTTCAGCGTTGCCGCAACCATGGCGAGCATCCTCATCGCGTCAACGTTATCCGGGTTGTTTTTCAACGCTTGCCGGTAGAGTTTTTCCGCCTCTTCCAGGCGTCCTTCCTTATGCAACCTGGCGGCCTGCGCCAGCAGTTTGCGCTCCGGGGACAGCGCGAAAGATGACTCGAACGCCGTATCAGCCTCCTCGCCCTTGCCGGTTAATGCGAGCGCCTTGCCAAGGTTAAAATGGGCGAACTCCAGCTTCGGGTCCAGCCGCACCGCTTTTCGCAGGACCTCGACAGCCTCGTCGGGTCGTTCCAGCTCAAGCAATACGAAACCCAGGTCTTCATGGGGCTTGGCAAACGTCGGCGCCAGACGAACCGTGCGCCGCAATACCTGTTCTGCCTCATCCAGCCGGCGCATCTTCACCAATACCGCGCCCAGCAGTCCCAGCATATTGACGTCTTTGGAGTTGCGTTCCACGGCTTCCCGGCAAACGCGCTCGGCAGCCCTGGGATGGCCGGCATTGACCAGTTCCAGGGCTTCATTGAATACGGCCTTTGGGGCATAAATCTGTCGCATATCGTACGGGGTCAGGTCGCACATTGCACACGTGAAGGCGTGTCACAATATCACACTCATGTCTTTGTGTGTGCAATGTGCGACCTGACCCCATTTGCCTCCTCCAATTCCTCGCGCCAATCCGACATGTTCATTTCTATCGCAGCAAACCCGCCGATCCAGAGCATCTCATCCCAGAAATTCAGCAACAAGTCGGTGAGCCCCCAATGAACCGCGATACCCACCAGCGCGGTGTATGCGGCGAACTTGAGATAATTCAACGTGGTGATCGCAGTCCCGCTTGAGACCCCCCGGTCCTGCAGCCTGATGGTCAGTTCGATCAACACCATGATGAACAGCCACAAGACTGCTTCAGCCAGGTCCAGCCAGGCCAGCCATTTTTCCCTGGCCAGGTTGACGAAGTCCGTAATCACCCGTCCGTCATCCAGCAGAAAATAGTCCTGTCCGGTTCCCAGTCGCGCGCAGTTTTGCGCATCCACGTAGGTATACTGCTGGTTGCTTACGAAGGAGATGCTCCTGTCGGCGACCTGGCACAGGTCCGGCACAGCAGCATTTTCAACCTCAAAATATACTTCATAGGTGTTGGCGCTGTAGGCATAGACTGTATGGATCAGAAACAGGTAGCACAGCAGACGAATCCCGTGCATCAACCGCCTGACCAGCGGGGTGAATGCCGCATCGGAAAGCACATAAGTCTCCAGTTCGAACAGGGCAATCAGGACTAGCCATACTGCATAATCGATAGACGTGGCATAAACCTGCAGCCACTTGATGAGTGGCTCCGCCGAGCCCATTGTATGGGTGGCGGAGTGCCAATCCCAGTTCAGGTAAAGGGCAGAATTGACCAGGAGCAGGGAGTAAACAATCCATTTGATGGACTGTTTCAGGACATGAAAATCAACTCGCACTATTATGCTTTCAACTCATGCGTACCTTATTTAAAAAAAGTTTACCGAAGTTGATTTGTGTTGTCAGAAAATTCAGCACATACCAGCAAGACATCAGGGCAATCGCGTCACCTGAGAAATACGGGCCAGGCAGTATCACAACGCGATGACCGCTAGGCTGCAATTTCTGATTCTATATCCCAATTGGGAAATACCAGTACTGCAGGATGGCACCTGAGTGCCCTGGCGAGGACCTTGGCCCGTTCAACTCCAAGGTTTATCCTGTTTCGCTCATCTATTCGTTTCAACGGTTCAATTGTTTGTTCTGCCGTTGCTGCCTGTCCTGCCGGAGGATGATCAGGCCGGCAATGAGGACGCCGAGGCTGACGGTGGTAATGATGATGGTTGCCAGCGCGTTGATGTCGGGGGTGACGCCGAGGCGGACTTTGGAGAAGATCCACATGGGCAGGGTGCTGGCGCCTGGTCCGGATACGAAACTGGCGATCACCAGATCATCGAGGGACAGGGTAAAAGCCAGCAGCCAGCCGGACAACATGGCGGGGGCGATGATGGGCAGGGTGATATCGAACATTACCTGGAACGGCCGCCCTCCCAGGTCCATGGCTGCTTCTTCCAGGGATGCATCCATCGACGTCAGTCTCGATTGCACAATAACCGCGACGTAGGCCATGGAAAAGGTGATATGACC
>JAAXHV010000535.1 GCA_012270695.1 Gammaproteobacteria bacterium
AGCCCGGATTTCTCAGGTGATGCGATGACAAATCGTCAGGATAAACGATTTGCACGGCGACAGCCGCCCGTAGGGTTGCGCCCAGGGAGGGGGGCAATGAACGCGCAGTATTTTTGCCGCCAGCGAGCGAATGAAAAATTCGAGGGTTAAATGTCGCTGGCATTGAGGACACTTCTGCAGACGCCGTTGGCGGCAGGCACAAAAGGCTTGCCCGATGACGGTGCCGGAGTCTTGCTTGGAGACGTCCACGGCAAGCGGTGGAATTTGTTGCAAGAGCACATTCCGTTGCCATGCGCCGTGATCAAACAAAGCGCGCTGGGACACAACCTGGAGTGGATGCGGGATTTTATACGGGAAGAAGACGTTCTGCTCGCGCCCCATGGGAAAACCACCATGGCGCCGCAATTGTTTGATCGGCAACTTGCCGCTGGCGCGTGGGGAATTACGGTAGCCACGATTCAACAACTGAAGGTCTGCCGGCGTTTTGGCGTACAACGGATTTTGCTGGCCAATCAACTGGTCGGCGCACAGGACGTGCGCTACCTTGTGCAGGAACTGTCGCAGGATAGCGCGTTTGAGTTTTACTGCATCGTGGACTCCGTAGCCGGAGCCGAGCGTTTACAAGCCCTGTTGCAACAGACAGGGAGAGACACGGTTTTGCGGGTCCTGCTGGAGGTCGGCGTAAATCGAGGCCGCTCGGGTTGCCGGACCGCGGATGGCGCGCTGGCTGTGGCACGGTGCATAGCCGAGCAACCGCGTCTGGAACTTCATGGCGTAGAATGCTACGAAGGAATTATTGCCGGTGGCGGCCCGCGTGAGGATGAGCGACGCGTCAGAGAGTTGCTTGCGCTGGTCATCGCCGTGTATCAACGTTGCGCATCCCTGGACCTGTTCTCCAACCCGCGTGAGGTTATATTAAGCGCCGGCGGGTCGGCCTATTTCGATATTGTCGCGCCGACACTTGGCCGGACGGGTCGCACATCGGTAAAAACGATTATCCGAAGTGGTTGTTATCTTACCCACGACGCTGTTTTTTACGAACGCCATTTTCAGAATATACGGGCCAGAACCGATAAAAAAAGCCTTAAAAACGGGCTTCGGCCGGCGTTGGAAGTATGGGTCTATGTACAATCAGTGCCCGAACCCGGATTGGCCATTCTCACGGCAGGCAAGCGGGATATTTCTCACGATATCGACCTGCCTGTGGTGACCAAATGGTTTCGGCCGGGGCAAATGGAAAAACCCGACAAAGCGGGAAGTGAAATGGAAATATTCGCGCTCAATGACCAACACGCTTATTTGAATTTTACCGGCGAGACAGACCTGGCGGTAGGGGATATGGTCGGCCTGGGTATTTCTCATCCTTGTACGACTTTTGATAAATGGCAACTGCTCTGGCTGGTGGATGACGACTATACCGTGACAGACGGTATACGCACCTTCTTCTGATTTGACCGGGTTTCTATCGTGCGTGAAATGCCAGACTGTGATTTGCTCTTCTGCGGTGGTGAGGTCATAGACGGCACGGGCGCCGGCAGAGTTGCCGCTGACCTCGCAGTCACAGGAGACCGGATCACGGGCCTGGGCCGGCTCAACCCGGGTAACGCGAAACGGGTCGTGGATATCAGCGGGAGGATTATCTGTCCGGGGTTCATCGATGTGCACACACACGATGATCGGGTCTGCATCGATGAACCGGATATGCGGGCAAAACTCAGCCAGGGCGTGACAACGGTGATTGTCGGTAATTGTGGCCTCAGCCTGGCGCCGCTGGTTTGTCATGGGGCCCCCATGGAACCGCTGAACCTGTTAGGCGGCAAAGCCGAATTCGAGTTTGCAGACTTTCAGAGCTACGTCGCGGCAGTCAAGCAAGCCAGACCTGCTGTTAACGTGGCTGCCCTGGTGGGTCATTCCACTTTGCGTATAGCGACAATGGCAGATATCAATAATAAAGCGTCCGAGGCTGAACTTGATGCCATGTCGGCGTTGCTGGAAGACGCCTTGGACGCGGGAGCCATGGGGCTCAGTAGTGGTGTGTACTACCCCCCAGGGCGGGCGGCAGATATCGATGAACTGGTGCCCCTTGTCAGACTCACAGGCACGAGACAGGGGGTCTATGCGACGCACCTGCGCGATGAATATGATCGGATTATGGAATCCATGGAAGAAGCCTTTACCACTGCCGAACGGGGACAGGCTTCCCTGGTCATATCCCACCATAAGTGTGCCGGAATGCAAAATTGGGGAAGAACGGAAGATACGCTGAAATTTCTTGACGAAGCCAGGAAAACACAAGCCATTGATATTGACTGTTACCCCTATACTGCAGGGTCAAGCGTACTTGATCCTGATCTGGTTGATGAAAACATAAAAATATTGGTTACCTGGTCCAAATCTTACCCTGAATTGGGTGGGCGTTACCTCCATGACGTGGCAGGGAACTGGAACTGTACGCAAAGGAGAGCTGCCGAGCGTTTATTACCCGGCGGCGCCTGTTATTTCCAGATGTGCGAAGATGACGTCCGCAGGGTTTTGCAGCATTCGGCCAGCATGATTGGGTCCGACGGTTTGCCCAATGATCCCCGCCCGCATCCACGCCTCTGGGGAACGTTCCCGCGGGTGTTGGGACATTATGCCCGCGATGAAGAACTTTTTTCCCTGGAGACGGCCATCCACAAGATGACGGGCCTGTCCGCTTCGTGTTTCAGGATGCCGCAACGGGGCACAATACGTCCCGGACTGTTTGCGGATCTGGT
>JAAXHV010000536.1 GCA_012270695.1 Gammaproteobacteria bacterium
AGGTTGAAGATCACGGTCAGGTCGGAAGCTTCGTCAAATTCATAGCGGAACTTGCTGTTTACCAGCCCATGTTCCACCCTTGAGTGGTCGCGATAACCGTCGCTCTCCAGGTAGGAACCGTTCACCAGGTAATTCAGCTTGCCTGTCTGCCCGCCAAACTTGAGTTGATATTTCTGGTGGTCGTATTCACCCACCGTCACTCTGGCTTCGGCAAACGGCGTATCCGGCCCGTCCTCCGTGTAAAGGCTCATGACACCGCCGGATGCGCTGCCGTACAGGGCGGATGACGGTCCGCGGATTATTTCGATACGGCCTACCGAGCCGATATCAATGTCGTCAACCCCGCTTTGGCCGTCGGCCAGCGTTGCGGGAAGATCGTCAACGAATACCTTGATGCCGCGGATGCCGAAATTTGCCCGGGCGCCAAATCCCCGGATCGCGACACGCAAGTCCTGGCTGAAGTTATAGCGATTTTGAAAGAAGATACCGGGCACCCGGTTCAGCGACTCGTCCAGTCCCAACTGCTGGCGACCTGCCTGGATAGCATCCCTCTCCACTACGCTGACCGCGCTTGAGACGTCCGCCAGAGACTGGTCCTGCCGCGTTGCAGTTACTATTATTTCGTCGAGTTCGGTAACGGCGGAGCTTACCGCTGTCGAGATAAGAATACAGGCGGCAACCACCCACCTGCCGAAGTGAACTACCCTCATCGTATCCTCCCCTGAAAGAAATACTGTGTGGTTTTAGTTGAATAGAAGAATCTAGCAGGAAACGTACCAACCAGGGGTTAAGGAAATTAATATCGTAAACTCAATGAGTTATTGAGTTTGTTGCCACGCTTTCCAGAACAACTTGTGGATGATATTGACCATCCTGGACGAAATGAACCAATCGCCGCTTTGAAAACTATTGTCCGTATAACGTGATGGTTTGGCAATATTATACGAGCGACACCATATTTTTTCACTCCCACTCCTCTGGTAGACAGACCGGCGTCACTCACTATACGTTTGTACTCTTGAGGCAAACATAAATCTGCGAGAAAAACAGAAAATAAAACGGCACGCCGCGCTCTCCTTGATATTTGGCCGTATTAAGCTCTCGGTTTTATTTTTTTCGGCATGGGGAAGTGAAGATGAATCTAACAGGTAAACGAATAATAGTGACGGGCGTTGCTTCAGGAATCGGGCAGCAAAGCGCAAAGATCTTGCAGGATCGGGGCGCGATCATTGTCGGTTTTGACCGCAACGAACCCCAGGCGTACGTGGATGAGTATATCCATGTCGAACTGACGGACCGCACATCGATAAATAATGCCGTGGATAATTTCAGCGGTAACGCCGATACGCTGTGCAACATCGCCGGCGTGCCTCCGACCGCTCCGGCCGTGACCGTGGTAACCGTCAATTTCATCGGCCTGCGCCACTTTACCGAACGCATTATCGGCAGGATCAACGACGGCGGGTCGATTGTAAACATGGCCTCCCTTGCCGGTGTAGGCTGGCCCCAGGCGGTTGCCGATATATCCCGTTTTATTGAAACCGCCGATTTCGAGAATGCGGAAGCCTTGTGTGAAGAGATGAACATCGGCCAGCCTCGCAGCTACTTCTTCTCCAAGGAGGTGTTGATCGTCTGGACCATGCAGAACTGGAATACCTGGCGGGACCGCGGCATTCGCGTCAACGCCGTGAGCCCCGGACCGGTTTCGACACCCATATTGGGAGACTTTCTGGAGACCCTGGGCCCGCGCGCGGAAGAAGACATGCGGGTCATGGGAAGAGCCGGCAAACCGGAAAAAATCGCACCCATAGTGGCTTTTCTATGCAGCGACGAAAGCAGTTGGCTCAACGGCGCCAACATTTTCGTCGCTCTCGAACCAATCGTCTGGAGAGAGGTCGTCGAACCAGAACTTGAGAACCTCTTCAATTCGGGCTGGGTTTTTCATCGGAGCGGAGGGTCGGACCACCCTAACTCTACAATGTTATTGCGAATCGTAGTCTTCTGACTGCTTGTCCTGCAAAATCCGTTTCAAGGTGGCTTCCCGGTGTTTCTCGCGTGCTTCAGGGTAGCGAATAATATTGGACAGGTCTGGAGGGTTCTCTTTCAGGTAAGCCTGGTAATCAATACCTGTTTTACAGCGTTACTTCCCTCGTATGCTTGGCCTGCTTACCCAGGGTGTGTTACCCTTAAAACCATGTTTTGGCGTGTGAAAAGCGTAGTTTAAGCCTACTGAAAGCAGGTCTTGTTTGGTGGTTTCTCTTTGTTATCAGTGACTTCCGTTATTTTGAACTGGTCTGACCCCTTCGCGATAATGAACAGCATGAAAATCCAGATCGCATCGGACCTGCATTTAGAGTTGTGGCGCCGGGACTTGCCATCCCCGATGCACCAGTTCGCGCCGGACCGGACCCGGGACCTGCTCATTCTGGCCGGGGATATCGTGAACGGCAAACGTAAATTCGGCCTGCCGTTCATCCGCCGCGAGCTCGGCATCTCGCCGGTCATTTTCGTGCCGGGAAATCACGAGTACTACCACGCCACCAAGCCGGACGTGGACGCCTTCTGGCGCGCCTTCGCGGACGCCAACGAGGGATTTTATTATCTCAACGACGACACGGCCGAGATCCAGGGCCTGCGCTTCTACGGCGCGGAGTGGTGTTCGGATTTCTGGGGCGACCCCATGCACCATGTTCGCTATACCATGATGATTTCGGATTTCAAGCTGACCAAAGACTGGAACACGTTCAAGCACGCGGAGGAATTCCGGCGCGCCTCAGAGAACATAACGGCACAGGCCGGCAAAGTGGACGTAGTCGTAACGCATTTTCCGCCCACACTGGAGGCAATCGACCAGGAATTGTATAAAGGTGACCCGTTCAATCCGTATTTCATCAACGATGCCAAACCGCTGGTGCAGTACGTTGGAGCGAAGCTCTGGGTGTCCGGCCACACTCATTCCCCGTTTGACTATCAGGTAGGGGCGACGCGTGTGGTTGGCAACCCCAGGGGGTACAAGGACGAACCGCCAAGGCCCGGGTTTTCCGTCATGAAGACGGTGGAGATATAAGCATGTTGTTTGAAGACGAAGAAAGATAGAGTCGGACCACCCCGACATCATCCCTGTTATGCGAGCGATACTTGATCTCGGCATCTACTGGTAGTAGTCTATGTGTAATTCAATGTGTGGATGGTGACACAATGGCAACAAACCTTTCAATTGACCCCATATTGCTCGATAAAGCATTGGAACTCGGTGGCGAGAAAACGAAGAAAGCGACCGTGAACCAGGCATTGCGCGAATTCATCGTGCGCCGAGAGCAGGAGCGGCTATTGGATCTTTTTGGAGAATTCGATTGGGACGACGAATTCGACTACAAGCGTGAACGGACCCGTTAGTGAGTCTTTTCGTGGATACCAGCGTATGGTCGCTGGCTTTGCGGCGGGATTCAGGGCCCGAAGGGCCTGAGGTAAAGCGTCTGCGAGATGCTCTGAGTGGCGGTGAATCGATTCACACAACTGGAATTGTGCTTCAGGAGTTGTTACAAGGCTGCCGAGGACCGAGGGCCTGGGAGCGGATTGTCGGGCGCTTCAGGGCGCTACCCTTACTGGTCCCCGGTCGCGACGACCATATCAAAGCTGCCGAATTGCGCAACGAGTGTCGCCGTCACGGTATCCAAGTCGGAACCATCGATGCTTTGCTCACCCGGCTTTGCATCAGCCGTAATTTAATTATGCTGTCGACCGACCAGGATTTCAGTCACATAGCAGATTGGACACCACTTCAACTCTGGCGTAGATCATGATTTTCGACACTGTCGTCAGACAGCTTGAGAGTACTTGG
>JAAXHV010000537.1 GCA_012270695.1 Gammaproteobacteria bacterium
CCGCCAAGGTTTACATTGAGGTTGCGCGCCGGGTTGGCCAGTTCCGTAAAAGTGGGCGTCTCGAACGCAGTCGCGTAGTTGAAATAAAGACTGACCGAATCCGTTGCCGACCAGGTCAGACCGACACTGGGGCTGAACTCATCAAAATCCAGGTCGCCGGACTGGTCCGCGTTGGCCAGGAACCGGTCTTCAACGGACAGGTCCACAATATCATAACGGCCGCCCAGGGTAAGTAGCAGGGAATCCGTAATTGCGAGACTGTTGCGGATATAAAATCCGTAAGCCTCAGCCTCTTCCAACTGATCAAAGGATAAAGCGCCTTTAATCCCGGCATCATTGGAATAACGTTGCCGGTCGTCTTCCTGAATGTCGATATCAAAACCCGCGGTGAATTGATTGGGACGACCGAATAATTCGCCGGTATAGGTATATTGTCCGCCGCCACCGAAGAAGAACCGGTCAAATTCCACCACCCCGTCATCCGAGACGAACCGGATATGGGAACCAATGGGCAGAAAGGCCTGGAAATCCCGCCATAGATAATAATTGCGCACCCTGATCTCATGATTCTCGCCGAACTGGTGACGATAGATCCAGCCGAATTTTTGTTGCTCCAATTCCTCACCGGCATTGGAGCTGAGGTTTCTTGGCTGTGCCTGACGCCGGTCCGCCGCCACGTCAGACCCCCTGATACCACCCGAATCGTCGGCTTGCGGTGACTCCACCAGGTTGAAGATCACGGTCAGGTCGGAAGCTTCGTCAAATTCATAGCGGAACTTGCTGTTTACCAGCCCATGTTCCACCCTTGAGTGGTCGCGATAACCGTCGCTCTCCAGGTAGGAACCGTTCACCAGGTAATTCAGCTTGCCTGTCTGCCCGCCAAACTTGAGTTGATATTTCTGGTGGTCGTATTCACCCACCGTCACTCTGGCTTCGGCAAATGGCGTATCCGTCCCGTCCTCCGTGTAAAGGCTCATGACACCGCCGGATGCGCTGCCGTACAGGGCGGATGACGGTCCGCGGATGATTTCGATACGGCCTACCGAGCCGATATCAATGTCGTCAACCCCGCTCTGGCCGTCGGCCAGCGTTGCGGGAAGATCGTCAACGAATACCTTGATGCCGCGGATGCCGAAATTTGCCCGGGCGCCAAAACCCCGGATCGCGACACGCAAGTCCTGGCTGAAGTTATAGCGATTTTGAAAGAAGATACCGGGCACCCGGTTCAGCGACTCGTCCAGTCCCAACTGCTGGCGACCTGCCTGGATAGCATCCCTTTCCACTACACTGACCGCGCTTGAGACGTCCGCCAAAGACTGGTCCTGCCGCGTTGCAGTTACTATTATTTCGTCGAGTTCGGTAACGGCGGAGCTTACCGCTGTCGAGATAAGAATACAGGCGGCAACCACCCACCTGCCGAAGTGAACTACCCTCATCGTATCCTCCCCTGAAAGAAATACTGTGTGGTTTTAGTTTAACAAAAGAATCTAGCAGGAAACGTACCAACCAGGGGTTAAGGAAATTAATATCGTAAACTCAATGAGTTATTGAGTTTGTTGCCACGCTTTCCGGAACAACTTGTGGATGATATTGACCATCCTGGACGAAATGAACCAATCGCCGCTTTGAAAACTATTGTCCGTATAACGTGATGGTTTGGCAATATTATACGAGCGACACCATATTTTTTCACTCCCACTCCTCTGGTAGACAGACCGGCGTCACTCACCATACGTTTGGACTCTTGAGGCAGAGATGAATTTGCGAGAAAAACAGAAAATAAAATGGCACGCCGCGACGATTGTCGGTTTTGACCGCAACGAACCCCAGGAGTACGTGGACGAGTATATCCATGTCGACCTGACCGACCGCACATCGATAAGTAATGCCGTGGATAATTTCAGCGGTAACGCCGATGCGCTGTGCAACATCGCCGGCGTGCCCCCGACTGCGCTGGTCGTGACCGTGGTAACCGTCAATTTCATCGGCCTGCGCCACTTTACCGAACGCATTATCGGCAGG
>JAAXHV010000538.1 GCA_012270695.1 Gammaproteobacteria bacterium
TTCTCACCACTCGCGCGCCCCGATGAGCGCAACTGTTGTAAAACGCGCGAACCTGCAGGTCTCTTCCCCTGACCAGAACCAGTTCATGACCGGCAACCTGAACTAAACGATAATCAAACGGCTCAGGTATCTCGGAAGCATGACAGACAAAACGCCAGGTTTTGCCAAGAATGGAACGTCTTTCAGCTTCGAATACAGCCGGGTCGGTATAGATGCGGTTATCCAGGTAATGTGTTGGCGGCAACTGCGGCCTGGTGCGGCTGTCCAGTCTTGCGGGTAAATTCATCACGGGCGATCGGTGCAGCGTTTTTATTTTCCTTCCAAAATCAATACCTTATTGACATTGATTTTGACGGTATATCCCTGTATCGTGGGAACCTCTGAGTTAATCCGGGTTAAGCATTATCGCATGCTTCCTGTGCATCTTATCAAATCGATACTGTTGTTTTCCATCCTGGCGCTGGTCTCCTGCAGCCAACAATCGAATATCGAAATCATCCGGGCTGTCAGCATGTTGCCGAGACAAACCGATTACACCCGGGATTTTGAACACTGGATCAACCGGGTGAATAAACTGGGCGAAGGTAAATTCAGGATTATTTTTGTTGGAGGACCCGAGGCGATACCTACCTTTGAACAGGCTGATGCAGTGAGGACCGGCGTCGTGCACCTGGTATTCGGCCCGGCTACCTATTACATCGGTTTATTGCCCGAGGTCGAAGCGCTGTTTGCCAGCAATCTTCCTCCCTGGGAGACACGGAGTAACGGCGGTATCGAGTTAATGGACCGGATACACCGGCAAAAACTGGACGTGCGTTACCTGGCCCGCGCCATGTTCATCGAATTTCACGTATTTACCCGTAAACGGCCGATACTGGATGCAGGTGGCATACCTGACCTGCGCTCCAACCTGATCCGCGGCGGCCCGGTCTGGCGCGACTTCATCAACAATCTTGGCGCACAGTTCGTTAATGTTGCCGCGCCGGATATCTATATGGCCCTGGAACGCAACCTGATCCAGGGCGTGGGTTGGCCGATAGTAGGTCTCGAAGACTCGTCATGGCACCAGCATCTCAAATATCGGATAGACCCGGGTGTGTTTTCCAGCGACGTAGGCATTATCTTCAATCGGGACAGGTGGGAACAACTCTCTGCAGACGTGCGCGACCTGCTGCACAAAGCTGCCGTCCAGTATGAGACGAGCAGTTATGAACGCTTCCGGGAATTAACCGGGAGGCTGGATGAACGTATGCGCCAACTCGGCATGGAGATTGTCACGCTGGATGAGAACGGAGAAAGGCAATACCGCCAGCTCGCGCACGACGTTATCTGGCAGCGCCTGGAAAAACGTTCACCGGAATATTATCCGGAGCTGCTCGACAAATTTTATCGGAGCGAACAGGCACGACAGCCATGAGTGATAAACCCCAAGGCGTATATGAAAGCCTGTTATTTTGCCTGTTCTCACTGGGAGCAGGGATTCTCGCACTGGTTACCCTGTTCATACTCTATGACGTCATCGCCCGGAATAGCGGTTTCCCGTCATTCACCCATACCCTGGCCCTGACGGAATACGGCCTGTATTACGTTACCCTGCTCGGCGCCCCCTGGCTGGTCAGAAAAAAACACCACGTCTACATGCAACTGGTTACGGCCGTCGCACCTGCGCCGCTACGGCCATTTATTTGCAAACTCAGCTATCTGCTGTGTGCGATTACCTGTGGGTTGATCTGTTATTACGCCGGCCTGGTGACGTTTGAGGCATGGCTCAGGGGTGACCTGGAAGTTCGCTCGTTTGATATGCCGCGCTGGCTGATATTTGCCGTCATGCCTGTCTCGTTTTCTTTTTTAACGATTGAGTTTTGCCGTTACCTGGCAGGAATTGACAGCATGTATGACGGGGAAATCGGCGTCCACGAATAGCGCCGGAGAACTGGAATATGTACCTGCTCTGGTTTGTTACGTTCGCGTTGATGCTGGGCATCGCGATATTCCTGATAGCACTGGGTTTGCCGGTTGCGTTTGCTTTTCTCGGCGCTGACGTTATCGGCGTCATGCTGTTTATGGGGGGCGATGCGGGGCTGGCGCAACTGGTCAGGAATGCGGC
>JAAXHV010000539.1 GCA_012270695.1 Gammaproteobacteria bacterium
TAAAGCGTGCGTGCCGACAACGACAGTCGGCTGCGCCGAGTTGAGCCGTGTCAGCACTCCTTCTTTTTCCGTGCGCGATTGTTTCCCGGTCAACAGCAATACCGCTATGCCGATAGGTAAAAACCATTGTTTGATATTGAAATAATGCTGGTCGGCAAGAATTTCCGTAGGCGCCATCAGGGCAACCTGGTAACCTGAATGGATGACTAGCAGGGCGGCAATAGCCGCCACTACGGTTTTGCCGGAGCCGACGTCTCCCTGAACCAGACGCAGCATCGGCACAGGCTGCGCCATATCTTTCCGAATTTCGGCCAGAACCCGCTTCTGCGCCCGGGTCAGTTCGAAAGGGAGATTGTCCAGAAAATCCTTAACCTTGCCGTTGGCGGCTTTGCTGATGGGAAACCCCGCCTGCGTCTGCGCCTTTTTTCTGAGCAGGCGCAGGCTCAGGTGATGCGCCAGCAACTCTTCGAATGCGAGGCGTTGCTGTGCAGGGTGACTGGCGTCCATCAGGCTGTCTGTATCGGCGTCCTGCGGCGGTCTGTGAACATACCGCACCGCCTGTTCCAGGTTGAACAGGGCAAACTGGTTTAATATCCTGTCCGGCAGTAACTCAGCCAGGCCGCTCTTGTCCCTGTCCAAGGCATCCAGGGCCTGGCTGGTCAGGTTACGCAACTTGAATTGGGAAATACCCTGGGTCAATGGATAGACAGGGGTCAGGGTCTGCTCCAGGGCGATATCCTGATCCCTGTCGATGCGCCGATACTCCGGATGGATCATCTCCAGGGAATGATTGACCTTTCTTATCTGGCCCCAGCAACGCACGGTCATGCCTTGTTTCAGGTTGGCCTGCTGCGCCCAGGAGAAATGGAAGAACCTCAGGGTTATGGCGCCGGTGCCGTCACTGATACGGCAGACCAGACTACGGCGCCGGCCGGTCAGCACCTGGACCAGTTCGACCGTACCCTGACACAGGGCGCTGTCACCTGGCCTCAGACTGCCGATGGGACTGAGCCGGGTACGGTCGATATATCGAAAGGGCAGGTGAAACAGCAGGTCCTGGACTTGACGGATTCCCAGGTTCTGCAACTTTTCGCCGACCCGTGGGCCCACGCCTTTCAAGGCATTGACGGGAGCGCTGAGAGTTGGGAGTTGTTCGGGTCCCACGAGCCGGAATGCTTATCTTCTGCTGATCCTGGATACGTGGGGAATATTCCTGATCCGCCTTATGATATTGGCCAGATGCAGCCGATCTGTGACTTCCACAACGAACTTCAGGGTGGTATAGCGATCATCCTTATCGTGCATTTCCACACTCACGATATTGGCGTTACGCGCGGCAATTTCTGTCGCGATCTTGGCTAACACGCCGCGCTGGTTGGTGACTTCCACCCTGATATTGGTCGGAAAACTGCTATCAATCTCCTCTTCCCAGGCGACGTCAAGCCATTTGTCCGGGTGATTCCTGAATTCCGTCACGTTCGGGCAGGTCTGGTGGTGTACGACAATACCGCGGCCGGTCGTAACAAACCCGAGAATAGGATCACCCGGTATGGGCCGGCAGCACTTGGGAAAGTTGACTACCATGCCCTCGGTCCCTCGTATAGTCAGTGGTACGTTGTACCTGCTGGTCTTCTTTTTGACTGGTGTCGGTTTCTCAATCAATTGCTTTGCAACGATGGCGGCAATCCGGTTACCCAACCCCACTTCCTGGAGTAATTCATTCTGGTTATCCAGGTTGAATTCTTTCAGCAACTTGTTCCATTGAGCGGGTTTGATATCGTCAAAACCGGTCGAATACATCTTCAGTTCCCTGATGAGGAGGCGTTTACCCAGCGCCTGCGCCTCACTCTTGCGCAGGTTTTTCAGATAGTGCCTGATGTTTGCCCTGGCCTTTGCCGTAACGGCAAAATTCAGCCAGGAAGGGTCGGGTTTTGCGCCGGGCGCGGTAATCACTTCAACGGTTTGCCCGGTGACAAGGTGGGTACTCAAGGGCGCCAGGCGCCGGTCAATCCTGACTCCGACGCAACTGTTGCCCACGTCAGTATGAATTGCGTAGGCAAAATCCACTGCCGTAGCGCCTTTTTGCAGTTCAAAGATATCTCCTTTGGGCGTAAAGGCATAAACGGCTTCAGGAAACAAATCGATTTTAACGTGTTCCAGAAAATCCTGCGGATTACCCGCCGCGGTTTGCATTTCTATGACGTGTTGCAACCATTCCCGGGCGCGTTTATGCGCGCCGGTCCGGTCGGTGGACGGCCCCGATTTATACAACCAATGGGCTGCTATGCCGACTTCGGCGACGTCGTTCATGTCCGTGGTCCTTATCTGCACTTCCAGCGGTACGCCGAAAGGACCGAACAGGACGGTGTGCAGTGACTGGTAGCCGTTTGACTTGGGTATGGCCACGTAGTCCTTGAATTTTCCGGGAACAGGGCGGTACAGGTTATGCACGGTGCCAACCACGCGATAGCAGGTATCGACGTCATCGACAATGATGCGAAAGGCGTAAACGTCATATACCTCGCTGAAGGAGAGATCCTTCTCCAGCATTTTTTGATATATGCCGTACAGGTGTTTTTCCCTGCCGACCACCTTGGCAGGAATTTTTTCCTGTCTTAACCGGCGTTTGATCGAGTTTTTTATCTTGTCAATGATTTCCTTGCGGTGCCCCCTGGCCTTGATTATCTGTTCGTTCAGGATGCGATAGCGCATGGGATAGAGTGTTGCAAAGCCCAGGTCCTCGAGCTCCAGGCGGATGCTGTTTATGCCGAGACGCTGGGCTATTGGCGCATAGATATCAAGGGTTTCCCTGGCGATGCGCCGGCGCCTGGCCGGGTCGAGGGCGCCCAGGGTACGCATATTGTGCAGCCGATCAGCCAGCTTTACGATGATGACGCGGATATCATTGCTCATGGCCATCAGCATTTTGCGGAAGTTCTGGGCCTGGGCTTCCGCGTGTGAATCAAACTCAATCTGCGTCAGCTTGCTGACGCCGTCAACCAGTTCCGCAATACCCTTGCCGAACCTGCGCGTGATTTCTTTTTTATCGGTGCCGGTATCTTCAATGACGTCATGCAAAATAGCCGCAGCCAGGGTCTGGTGATCCATGTGCATGTCGCCAAGGATGCCGGCTACTTCCAAAGGGTGGCTGATATAAGGTTCGCCGCTTTTGCGGTGCTGACCCTCGTGAGCAGAAGCGCTGAACTCATAGGCGCGACGTACCTTTTCAACCTCCTCGGAGGTGAGATAACCGCCTATTCTTTTTTCAAGTTCAGAAATGGTCGTCATAAAGAAAAGTATAACCCGCGTTTTCGAAAAATGGGGCAAAACCCGGGCAGGTCTGCCAAAAGCGGCAGTTTAACCCGGATTTTTCACCAGGTGATGCGATGACAAATCGTCAGGACAGACGATTTGTACGGCGTAAGCCGCCCAAAGGGTTGCGCCCAGGGAGGGGCGCGATGAATGCGCCGGATCAGAATGAGTCTTCGTTGGCCATTTCACCTGAGTCCACTGTCTGGAATTCGATTTCTCCTATATCGGCCTCAAACTTGGATCTACCGATAGCATCGATATTATCCTGGGTCACTACTCCCGCCGCTATTTCCCTTAGCGCCATAACAGTGGGTTTATCCGACTGGTCTTCGATCAGGGGGTCGGAACCCATCAGCAGTTGCCTGGTACGTTTGCTTGCCAGCAAAACCAGATCATAGCGGTTTACAATATTTTCCAAACAGTCTTCTACAGTCAGTCTAGCCATGTTTATTTCTGCAATGTTAAAGGAACCTCTGACTTAACCAGAGGTCCCTGAAGTGATCGGTGGATACTGCACAGTGCCGAAGAAACCCGTAGGCAAGCGGCTTCAAGCGTGCTGATAGCGGGTCAGTTTACCGGAAATATCAGGCTCGATGCAATAATTTCCGTAATAATTCCTCATAGTAGGCCAGCTGCCGGCCATAGTTGTGCCGGACAGCGACAAGGATCGCAACAAGCTGTTCCAGGGTGTTGTCAAAGTCGTCGTTGACCACCAGGTAGTCGTATTCATTATAATGCTCAATCTCGCTGACGGCGTCCCGCAAGCGCCGGCGGATATTCCGTTCATCATCGCCCCGTCCCTTCAGGCGCTCTTCCAGGGCCGCAAGAGAAGGAGGCAGGATAAAAATATTGACCGCGTCTTCCATGGTTTCACGGGCCTGTTGCGCGCCTTGCCAATCGATCTCGAGGATGATGTCTGTGCCGCCCGTCAGTTGCTCTTCCACCCAGGCGCGCGCAGTGCCGTAACGATGATCAAATACGGTGGCATGTTCCAGAAACCGGTTTTGCTCAAGCAAGGTCTCAAATTCGTCTTCACCGACAAAGTAATAATCGACCCCGTGTTGCTCATGGGGCCGCGGCGGCCGGGTAGTATGCGAAATGGAAACAGCCAAATCAGGAATAGTTTCCACCAGCGAGCGCACCAGGGAGGTCTTCCCGGCACCGGAGGGCGCTGAAATGATAAACAGGGTCCCTTTGCGTTTGCCGGTGGGCGTTGTCATGGTTTCAGCCCGGATATCTCAGCCATCGATGCGATGATACAGAGCCCGGAAACAGCCGGATATGTCTTTGACGCCGCATAAGTTTCAGTCTGACTCCAAGCGAATTGGTGAGATATCCAAGTTAGTATACATCACAAGGTCATCCGGGCTAACCCGCATAACTCATTTTCTCCCCCAGGCAATCAAAACGTTTGACTGCAAGCAAGGGTTTGCCCGATACTAACCAGCCATGTATTATCGATGGTCGGCCCCATATGAGTGACGTGATACCTGCCCGCTCCCCGTCCGGGGATAGCAACAACATCGCTGCTTTTGTCGCCGCCTTGCCGAAGGCGGAGTTGCACCTGCATATCGAGGGTACGCTGGAACCTGAGTTGATGTTTGCCATTGCCGCACGCAACGGTATCCGCCTGCCTTATTCCTCGGTGGAGGAAGTGCGGGCAGCTTACCGGTTTTCCAACCTGCAGGATTTTCTCGACATATATTATGCCGGCGCCAGCGCGTTGCTTGAAATGCAGGATTTCTACGACCTGACCTGGGCGTACCTGCAGCGGGCTTTTACCCAGAACGTACGCCACGTCGAGATCTTTTTCGATCCCCAGACCCACACCGGACGCGGGGTTGCGTTTGCTACCGTTATTGACGGCATCAGCCGTGCCCTGGATGACGCAGAAGCCAGACTGGGGATCAGTTCTCGATTGATTCTGTGTTTTCTACGCCATCTGGACGAGACGGCTGCCCTGCAAACCCTGGATGCGGCCATGCCCTGGCGCGAGCATATCGCCGGAGTCGGGCTCGATTCGTCCGAGCGCGGCAACCCGCCGGGTAAATTCCGGGAAGTATTCCGGCGCGCCCGGGCCGCGGGTTTTGTTGCGGTGGCACATGCCGGGGAGGAAGGTCCTCCCGAGTATGTCCGAGAAGCCCTGGACATACTTGAGGTAGTGCGTATCGACCATGGCAATAATGCGCTGGAGGATGCCGACCTGGTTGCGGAACTGGTGCAAAAGCGTATTCCGCTGACGGTCTGCCCGCTCAGCAATGTGAAGCTCTGCGTCGTGGATGACATCAGCGCCCATCCGTTGAAACAAATGCTGGACCTGGGTCTGTTTGTGACCGTCAACTCCGATGACCCGGCCTATTTCGGCGGCTACGTCAATGAAAACTACGTCGCGGTTGCCGAAGCCCTGGGACTTGGCCGGGAAGAACTGGCGCAACTGGCCCGAAATTCCTTCCAGGCATCCCTGCTCAGTCAGGCTGCGAAATCTGTGTTAATCGCAGAACTGGATGCAGTTACACACAGGTTTTGAAAAGAGGACAGACTTATTTTTTCACAGCTCCGGCCGGGGACAAATTTTAATGGGTGTCCCCGTTTCCTGTTCGATATCGGCAAATGTCGATGTCGGCAATCCTGTATTTTCTGTTGGTCCGGGTGAACGATATTTATTTCCGCCGATGACGAGCGACGGTATATGAGATATGCGGGTTAAGTACAGGTTCTGCTAGAATGTCCTTGATAATATGGGCTTACTGACTACACACGTTCTGGATACGGCGCATGGCTTGCCCGCTGCGGGCATGACGATCGAATTGTTTTCGATTGATGATGATAAGCGTAGCCTGGTGCAATCCGCGGTCACAAACTCCTCCGGTCGTTGCGACAGTCCTTTGCTTGAAGGCAAGGATTTCAGGGTTGGCGTCTGGGAACTGGTGTTTCAAGTAGCCGAGTATTTCACCGCGCTGGGGGTTGAGTTGCCTGACCCGCCTTTTTTCGACCGGGTGACTTTGCGTTTCGGCATTGCTGACGCCAGCGAACACTACCACGTACCTCTGCTGGTCTCACCCTGGAGCTACAGCACCTATCGCGGCAGTTGATTGCATGCCTGAGACGAACCATAAAGACACGGATAACGGAACGATACGTTTCCTGCTGGATGATTGCGTGCATGAAGTCGCAAACGTTGCGCCAACAACCACCGTATTGAATTACCTGAGGGAGGATTTGCAGCGCACAGGCGCCAAGGAAGGTTGCGCCGAAGGGGATTGCGGCGCCTGCACTGTCGTGGTTGCCGAACTGAGCGAGCAACGGGTACGATTTCAATCCGTCAATTCCTGTATCCAGTTCCTCCCGACCCTGAACGGCAAGGCTTTGTATACCGTGGAGAGTATGAAGAAACTCA
>JAAXHV010000540.1 GCA_012270695.1 Gammaproteobacteria bacterium
CCGGACGCGGACCAGCGCACCGTAACCTTGTCGCCGTCGCACAGTGTATCGTGCATGGTAAAATGCCAACCCGCGAAGCTGGCATTGTTTTTTCGTACGATGGCTTTAATCCCCTCAAGTCCCGCCGCGACACCGGGGTATTCAAAGTGGATGTTCTCCGCAAACACCTCATCCAGCACATCCATATCGCCGCCGCTGAACCCCTGGTAAAAAAGCTTTTCGACCAATGCCTTATTGGCCGCGCTGCACCCCGGGGCAGGACCGACAAGATGTGACGGCAATTGCGCAATCAGGCTTTCGGGAACACCCAGTGAACGCGGACCGAAAATTCCGAAGCCCGGACCGCGGGTCCACCACAACAGCATCTCACCGTCATAATCCGGGAAATCCCTGGTCATGCCTTCGATGATTTCCGCTAACGGTACTCCGGGCCTGGCGTACGATTGATAGACCTGCATGTAGCGAATGGCCTCATCTATCAATCCGGCATCGCCGTTGGGCCCGTGTCCGGGATAGACCGTCGTTATGGGGCCGACCGTTTTTACCAGTTGCAGCGCTTCAATCCAGCCGGACGGATTGTTCAGATCAGCAAAGTAGCTGTGCATCTTGGAGAAGATCAGGTCGCCCACGATCAGGGCTTGCCGGGAGGGCACGTAATAGGCGACGGAATGTTCGACCTCGTTGGGAGGCAGGTCAATCAGACGTATTTCTGCGCCCTCCAATAAGAATTTGTCATCGCTGAATACGTCGGGTATGACCGGTTCCAGAGGTATGTCCGCGCCCATCATCGGTTGCCAGTGGATCCACTTGGCCGCAAACTGGTTGGCGATTTCATCCCGGGTGCCCTTGCGGGCCATGACTTTTGCCCTGGGAAAGCTTTCCAGGATAGCTTGCAGGCCCCAGTAATGATCGGGGTGGCCGTGGGTAATGAAGATATGGGTGAGCTCTCTGCCGGAATCCTCGATCATGGCGGCAACCTGTTGCGCGTCTGACGGTTTCCATTGCGCGTCAACCAGGACGGCCTGTTTTTCCCCCAGTATGATGACCGATTTTTCACCAATACCGCTGTTTTTTGCGTCATAAGACAGGATCTCAAGTGGCGCCGGAAAGGACGGCGTGGAGAGAGCGAATAACAACAGAAATAAAGAACTTTTTATTATCGGAGCGCTGGTGGTCATCTGGTATTTCCCGGCTATTGTCAGTTTTATAGTATAACCCTGTTTGCGATAGTACAATGAAACGATGGTGAAGCCGTTTGCCGCATCTCCCTATGGCCAGAAACGAGTAACTGAGTGAAATGATTACGCTACCGGCATGGCTGCTGTTTTCCGTGGCAGCCCTGATCGTTGTGCTGCTGATCCTGATACTCGGCAGATTGTCAAGGAATCGGAAAGCGAATACGGAAAAAATTCTGCGAGAGGAATTCCGTGCCAACAGGCAGGAGGCCACTGACAGCGCCCGCAGCCTGCGCGAAGAAGTAGCCAAGACACAAAAAGACGCCAATGACAGCGTCATCAGGATAATCGGTGAGATGAACAAGTCCCAGCAGACACGCCTTGATGCGGTCGAGCACAGGATTAAGGATCTCAGCGATAAAAATGAAACGAGAATAGGTCAGCTCCGGGACACGCTGGATACCAGGATGAAGAACTTGCAGGACAGCAATGACAAAAAGCTCGAACAGATGCGCCACACGGTGGATGAGAAATTACAGAGCACGCTGGAGAAGCGTCTGGGAGATTCCTTCAAGATCGTCAGCGAGCGGTTGGAGGCGGTACAGCGCGGGCTGGGTGAAATGCAGAACCTGGCAACCGGCGTGGGCGACCTCAAACGGGTACTGACCAATGTCAAGGCGCGCGGCACCTGGGGTGAGGTGCAGCTGGGCGCTATCCTGGAGCAGATGCTGGCCCCGGAACAGTATGAGAAGAACGTCAGGGTGCGTCCCGAGTCCGGAGAGGAAGTCGAGTTTGCCATCCGCCTTCCCGGCGCCGGCCCTGACAAGGCAGAGAGCGTCTGGTTGCCGATCGATGCAAAATTTCCTCAGGAAGATTACCAGCGGTTGCTGAACGCCACGGAAACTGCGGATACGGATGCCGTGGAGCAATCTATGAAATCCTTGACCCGCGCCATTGAGGTCTCTGCAAAAAACATAGCGGAAAAATATATTGTGCCTCCGGCGACCACCGATTTTGCCATTATGTTCCTGCCTACGGAAGGTCTTTATGCCGAGGTGCTGAGACAACCCGGCCTGCTGGAAAAACTCCAGCACACCCACAGGGTGGTTGTCGCCGGACCGACAACCCTGTCCGCGATCCTGAACAGTCTGCGCATGGGTTTTCGCACCCTGGCCATCGAGAAGCGATCCAGCGAAGTCTGGCAGATACTGGCAGCCGTCAAGACCGAGTTCGGCAAGTTCGGCGATGTCTTGACCAGGGTCAAAAGACAACTGGACACGGCTTCCAACACGATTGACCAGACGGATGTACGCACCCGCGCGATGGCAAGGAAACTGCGTGACGTCGAGGCGTTACCCGCGGAAGAATCCGGCAAACTGCTTGAACTCTCCGACGAATTAATCGCCACAGAGAGCGCAGAGGACACAGAGTGATGACTGGCGCTGTGGACTACGCCATTTCGGCTGTTTCCTTATCCTCTATCTCGATGGTGAGTTCGTCGTCTTCTGCTGAGACGATAACGTGTCCGCCGTGCAGCAGTTTACCGAACAGCAGTTCTTCTGCCAGCCGTTTCTTTATCTTATCCTGGATGAGGCGCGCCATGGGCCTGGCGCCCATTATCTTGTCGTAGCCGTGCCTGCCCAGCCACAGGCGGGCGGCTTCATCCACGTCGATGACGACCTTTTTGTCATCGAGTTGTGCCTGTAACTCAACCAGGAACTTATCTACTACGTTGAGTATGGTTTTGTGGTCCAACGCGTTGAATTCAATGATGGCGTTGAGGCGGTTTCGGAATTCCGGGCTGAACAGCTTGTTGATGACTTCCAGGGCGTCCGAACTGTGGTCCTGTTGGGTAAAACCGACCGAAGCCCGGCTGATGCGGTCCGCCCCGGCGTTGGTGGTCATGATGATGATCACATTACGGAAATCCACGTGACGGCCATTGGTGTCGGTGAGGGTGCCGTGGTCCATAACCTGCAGCATCAGGTTAAAGACGTCGGGATGGGCTTTTTCCATCTCGTCCAGGAGCAGCACACAATGGGGGTGTTTATTGACCTCGTCAGTCAGGAGACCACCCTGGTCGAAACCCACGTATCCCGGCGGCGCGCCGATCAAACGGGATACCGTGTGGCGTTCCATGTATTCGGACATATCAAAACGGATCAGTTGGATACCCATGGCAATAGCCAGTTGTTTGCTGATTTCCGTTTTTCCTACCCCGGTCGGTCCGGCCAGCAGGAACGCGCCTATCGGCTGTTCCGGGCTACCCAGCCCCGAGCGCGCCATCTTGATGGCCGTGGCCAGGCTTTCGATGGCCTTGTCCTGACCGAAGACGACCATTTTCAGGTTGCGATCAAGGTTCTTCATGATGTCGCGGTGTGACGTGGTTACCGTTTTCGGCGGGATGCGCGCGACCTTGGCGACAATGGTTTCAATATCCTGTACCCCGATGGTTTTTTTGCGTCTGGATGGCGGCAGCAGGCGTTGTGACGCGCCGGCCTCATCGATCATGTCGATGGCTTTATCGGGCAGGTGGCGGTCGGTGATATAACGTTCCGCGAGTTCGGCAGCAGAGCGTAACGACTGGTTGGTGTAACGCACCTGATGATGATCTTCAAAACGGGATTTCAATCCCTGCAATATTTTGACGGTTTCTTCGATGGATGGCTCGACCACGTCAATTTTCTGGAAACGCCGGGCCAGGGCCCGATCCTTCTCGAAAATACCGCGAAATTCCTGGTAGGTGGTGGAACCGATACATTTGATGTCACCGGATGCGAGAACCGGTTTGATAATATTGGAAGCATCCATAACGCCGCCGGAAGCGGCGCCGGCGCCGATAATGGTATGTATCTCATCAATGAACAGGATGGCGCCTTCACGGCGCATGAGTTCGGCAATGACGCCTTTGAGCCGTTTTTCAAAATCACCGCGATACTTGGTTCCGGCCAGCAGGGCGCCCATATCCAGCGTAAAAATAGTGCAGTCCAGCAGCACGTCCGGCACCTGCTTATCGACAATCTGTTTGGCAATGCCTTCGGTGATAGCGGTTTTGCCGACGCCGGCCTCGCCTACGAACAGCGGATTATTCTTACGCCGCCGGCACAGGATCTGGATAGTTCGCTGCACCTCGTGTTCGCGACCGATAAGGGGATCAATCTTGCCGAGTTCCGCCTGTTGGTTCAGGTTAATCGTGTAAGTTTCCAGCGGGTTGCTGCCGCTTTCATCCTGGCGTGTTTCGTCGTGCTCGGTAGCTGCGGCGGAAGCGCCGGTTTCGTCTTCCGGACTTTTGCTGATGCCGTGAGCGATGTAATTCACCACGTCAAGTCGCGCGATGTTTTGCTGGTGCAGGAAAAAAGCGGCATGGGATTCACGTTCAGCAAAGATTGCGACCAGGATATTAGCGCCGCTGACTTCTTTTTTCCCTGACGACTGTACGTGCTGAACGGCCCGCTGGAACACCCGTTGGAAGGCCAGGGTGGGTTGAGTTTCACGCTCGTCATTGTCGCTGAGACGCGGGGAGTTATCTTCGATAAAGTTCATGAGTTCTCTATGTAACTCATCTATATCGGCTCCGCAGGAGCGTAACACCTTGAGTGCGGCGGGGTTATCCAGCAAGGCCAGTAATAAATGCTCAACCGTTACGTATTCGTAGCGTTTGTCGCGGGCATTGCGAAACGCATCATTAAGCGTCTGTTCCAGGTCTTTATCGAGCATAATAGGTTCCTGCTAGGCTTTTTCCATTGTACATTTTAATGGATGTTCGTGTTCCTTTGAGTAATGATTCACCTGGACGACTTTGGTCTGGGCAATATCGTGGGTAAAGAT
>JAAXHV010000541.1 GCA_012270695.1 Gammaproteobacteria bacterium
GATGCGGCTTACCGTTACCTGAAACAGACGGACCCTACCCGTCCCATTCACTACGAAGGAGATAAACGACGAGGAGGTCAACACAGGGCTTCAGACGTCTATTCAGCCATGTATCATGGACCCGACTGGGTCGGGCCTGGCGATAAACCCTCCGTGCTTTGTGAATACACCCATGCCATGGGCAACAGTAACGGCAACCTGAAAGAATACTGGGAAGACACCATATATCCGACCCCACGCCATGTCGGCGCGTTTGTCTGGGACTGGATGGACCAGGGTTTACGCACCCCTGTTCCGACTGCATTCAGACACAGGGTCGGCACAGGGCCGGTCAGAGACAGTTTTTTTGCCTACGGCGGCTGGCACAAACAGGCCCGTCATCACGACGGCAATTTTTGTATGAACGGGCTGCTGGGTGCGGACTGGACGCCACATCCGGGGCTGTTTGCCATCAAATACACCTATCGCAACATCGAGGTTAGCGAGATTGACGCGACAAGGGGACTTTTCTACATCAAAAACCGGTATGACTTTATGAATCTCAAGGACGTCGTGGAGGCTGAGTGGAGCATCACCGCGAACGGACATGAAATCAAATCGGGACGACTTGCAACGCTGGACATTCCTCCCCACACGCAGCAGCAGGTTCATATCAGTCTGCCGTCATTCACGCAGCAAGCACACGTAGAATATCTCCTGACGTTCCGTTTCAGGGCAAAAGCAGGATACAGTCCGTTGGTGGATGCAGGGCACGAACTAGCCTTTGCTCAATTTACGCTTCAGGCATTCGACGGAAAGGTGGGTCCAGCGGCCACAACGACCGCATTTTCGCGTCCCTCCGTGACACGGGAGGGCGACCGCATGACCGTTTCCGGCGACCATTTTGAGGTGGTTTTCAGCCTGACAGAAGGTCGCATGCGCTCCTACCACTTCGAAGGCCAGCCCGTGCTTCGCCAAGGACCGGAGCTCGACCTCTGGCGGGCATATACCGATAACGACAAAATCCCCCTCGAACAAGGCAAATATCATCCCGTCTGGCGCCACGCAGTGGAAAACCGGCGTATTACCGAAGTGATTGAAGAGGCGATCGCGCACAACGCCGTCCGTATTGCAGTTAAAGCCCGCCTCCCCACCGTGGGGGCAAGCTACAGCACCGACTACACAATACACGGAAACGGTGACATCAGGGTGGAAGTCTATCTTGATAAAAGCCGCACGCCTGCCGAACTGAGGTTCCCCCACCGAATCGGCACCGAGTTGATTGTGCCTGCCGGCTTCGAGCAAATGACCTGGTATGGACGGGGGCCGAACCCGACCTATGCCGACCGCAAATTGGAACGCATCGGTTTGTTTCAAGGGACAGTCGATGCACAATGGGTCGATTATTCCCGCCCCCAGGAAAACGGCAACAAGACCGACGTCCGCTGGATGTCGCTGGCGGACAAGAACGGCAACGGGGTCCTGTTTCTGGCAGAGGGCGCCCCGCTTTCCGCGGGAGCGCGGCATTACAGTAAATCCACCATGGAAGCTTCGGCTTATGCGTTTGAAATGGAACGATCCGAAAACATCTTCGTCAATATAGACCACGTACAACTGGGCGTGGGCGGCAACGACAGTTGGGGCAGCACTGCTCTCCCGGACTACCTTCCCGATGAGCCTGAATACCGGTTCGCCTACCGCATACGGCCGCTTAAATAACCCCCCCCTTCCTCCCCCTTGTCAGGGGGGGATTTAGTTTAAATCACGTTGTCTGTCAGAGGGGGAATACCGCCTGTGCCCCCTATCAGGGGAGGACAGACTGTCACCACATCTTCCACGTTACGCCGAAGAAATAGGTTCGGCCATAAGTATCAAACCGCCGTAAATCATGATCATTGTTATTTCGAGTAATACGAACCGTTTCGTCCGTCAGGTTATAGCCCTGTACACGAAATGTCAGGTTATCGTTGACGATGTAAGCCAGGCTCGCGCCGA
>JAAXHV010000542.1 GCA_012270695.1 Gammaproteobacteria bacterium
GCCTGGATGAACCGTGATGCCCTGCGGCTCACCTGTGCCGAAGGCCGCGCGGTCTATTGGTCCAGGTCAAGGGGCAGGTTGTGGCGCAAAGGAGAACAGTCGGGCCATGTCCAGGAAGTCAGGGAAATAAGGCTGGACTGCGACCAGGACACGCTGTTATTGCTGGTAAACCAGCGGGGTGGGATAGCCTGTCACACCGGCCGGGAAAGCTGTTTTTACCTGCGCAAGACGGAAGCTGGCTGGGAGGAAGCCGACCCTGTGATAAAACATCCCGCTGACATCTATGATAAGTGAGGGAGGGCGCTGATCATGAATATAATGAATGAACTGGCAGACGTCCTGATTGATCGGAAAGGAGCCGACCCGGACTCTTCCTACGTGGCCTCACTGTATGCAAAAGGCAGTGCGGGGATCCTGGAAAAAATCGACGAGGAGTCAGGGGAGCTGGCTGAAGCGGCTACAGCCGGTAAAGCGCACGACGTCATCCACGAAACCGCAGACTTGTGGTTTCATTCGCTGGTTTTACTGTCCTATCTTGATATCCATCCTGCCGAGGTATTCTCTGAATTGGAAAGACGCTTTGGGGTATCCGGTCATGAAGAGAAGGCTGGCAGAAAGTGATATTGCCAGATATTCATCCCGTCCTGTATGGAGCGAAACGCGGAGGCTGATCCGGAAAATGAATTGTCAGCTTGTCTGTGGCATAATCAGCATTGGTATTTATTCTGCTGGAGATGAATTATGAGTTTTGGTGTCTGGGAACTGGGAATCATACTGGTGATCGTCGCCCTGTTGTTTGGAACCAAAAAGCTGGGGACTATCGGCGGCGATCTCGGCAAAGCGATCAAAGGGTTCCGTAGTGCGATAAAAGACGACGAGCCTGACAGTGAGCAACAGCCTCCGAGCGGTCAGGTCATTGAGGGTGAGGTGGAGGACGGCCAGAAAGGGAAACCGGCCAAATCCTGATCTCTCTGGTCTGTTACCCCATGTTTGACATCGGTTTCTGGGAGCTGCTGTTGATTGCCATAGTCTCGCTGCTTGTTGCCGGCCCCGAGAAACTGCCGGGACTGGTGCGGGACGTTGGCAGGTGGACAACAAAATTGCGGCGCTATGTGATGCAGGCCAAGTATGAGTTCGAACAGCAGTTGCGCATTGATGAGGTAAGAGACTTTACCGAAAAAGTGGAGCAAATGGATAAGCTGATGGATGTTGCCCCGGATAAAAACGGCGATATCAAGACAACCGATAACTGAAACCGGGTTGAACTATGGCGGACAGTTCACCTCGTCCTGATACCGACACGGAACAGCCGCTCATCGTTCACCTGGCTGAACTGCGCAACAGGCTGCTTCGCTGCCTGGCCTGCGTGTTTGTCGTCTTCCTCGGCCTCAGCGTATTTGCCAATGACATATACTCAATGATAGCCGGACCGCTGCTGGCGCAACTGCCTGAAGAGAGCAGCATGATTGCGACCGAGGTTGCGGCGCCATTTCTGGTGCCGTTTAAACTCACCTTCTTTGCCGCTGTGTTCCTATGCGTACCTTACCTGCTGTACCAGGCCTGGGCTTTTGTCGCGCCGGGGCTGTACCAGAATGAACGGCGCCTGGTCCTGCCGCTGATGACAAGCAGCGTGTTTTTGTTTTACCTGGGTAATGCGTTCGCCTTCTTTATCGTGTTTCCCCTGTTGTTCGCATTCCTGACGTCGACTGCGCCTGTCGGTGTAACCGTGATGACCGATATCAGCCATTACCTGAATTTCATCCTCAAGATGTTCTTTGCCTTCGGCGTTGCCTTTGAGGTGCCCATCGCCATTATCCTGCTCGTATGGACGGGGCTGGCCTCGGTGGAATCCCTGGCGAAGAAGCGTCCTTATATCATCGTCGGGGCCTTCACGGCAGGCATGTTACTGACCCCGCCGGATATCATATCCCAGGTCTTGCTCGCCGTTCCCGTATGGCTGTTGTTTGAACTGGGCCTGATACTGGGCCGCTTTGTCAAGCAACAACGCGAAGAAGCGACGGAAGACGGCGCGGCGGATCCGGGGTAGGGGCCCGCGCGTGGACCGGCGACATTTTCTCGCTCTGCTGGCCGGATTGGGCGGTTCTGCCTGCACAACGGGACAGGGGCTGTTCAATCCCTGTCTGCCCGCACGATTGCCGGAGAGCCTGGCAAACCATGATCTGGTACGACAGGCCTTTGTTGGCCTGCGACCCGATCATATCTGGGACGGACACGTTCACCTGCTGGGCTTGGGCGACAGTCATTCCGGGGCGTGGGTCAGCCCGCGCCTGCAAAGTCTTCGCCATCCGCTGCAATATACTCAACTGCGCTTTTACCTGAATGCCTCCTGTGTCGAAGAAGCGCGCGCGGACCTGAGTTTCGTCGCGCGTTTGCTCGCCCTTAAACAGGTGTTTCCGACAGGAAGCCGGTTCATGTTGCTGGCGTTTGATTACACTTATGACGAATCCGGCCGCCGCCGTCTCGACCTGAGCGCGTTTCACACCCCCGATGAATGGGCCGCCCGACTGCACCGGGAATACCCCGAGGAATTCGAATGGATAGCTTCTGTCCACCCCTACCGCGCAGATGCGATTGAGGCGTTGGAGCAGGCGCACGAAGCCGGCGCCCGGGCGGTCAAATGGCTGCCGCCGACCATGGGGATGAACCCGGGGAGCGCACGCTGCGATGAATTTTACACAGTCCTGGTGCGCACCGGACTGCCCCTGCTAGTCCACGCCGGAGATGAAAAAGCCGTACACGGCAGCGGGCGGCAGGAATTCGGCAATCCGCTGCTGTTACGCCGGCCCCTGGAGCACGGGGTCAAGGTAATCGTGGCGCATTGTGCCTCACTGGGACAAGGACGCGACCTGGACAAAGGCGCTGATGGACCGTTACAGAGCAATTTCAGCCTGTTTGCGCGGTTAATGAACGAAACCCGCTATGAAGGGAGCCTGTTCGGTGAGCTCTCAGCCGTTATCCAGCGCAACAGAGCCGGGCCGGTGCTGAAAACGCTGCTCGAAACCGATGCCTGGCACGAGCGCCTGGTGAACGGTTCGGACTATCCCCTGCCCGGTGTTATACCCCTGATTTCATTGAATAAGTTGATCAGGCAAGGATTGCTTGCCGAAACCGCGGCAGAGCTGTTGAACGAGGTGCGCCGCCATAATGCCATCTTGTTCGATTTCATGCTGAAACGATCATTACGCAGCGGCAACAAAAGCTTCAGTCCCGGCATCTTCGAGAGCCGGCGCGTCTATGGCTAATCAGGTCTGCTCCCACGGCAGCTTGTGAAAGCGCCAGCCGTTCAGGTTGCCGCGGTGCCGGTTTTCGTCCGGGTCGCCCTCGAAACCCTCGGCGATATTGACCGTTTGCTTGTAGCCTTTTTCTTCCAGTAAGGTCGCGGCGAGCATGGAGCGTTTGCCGCTGCGGCAGAGGGTCAGTACCGTGACATCTTTGCTTGCCTCGCCAAGCTGTTCGATGACTGTTTCTGCAAAGGCCGGATCGGTCTGCCAGTGCGGCGGTTCCTGCAAGGGGACGTTGACCGCGCCGACCGGGTGGCCCACGTAGTCGAACTCAACCTTGGAGCGTACGTCCAGCAGGATTGTCTCCGGGTTATCCTGAAGTATTTGCCAGGCCTGTTCAGGTGTGACTTCTGCAACCATGTTGGTCTCCCTCAGCGAGATTACGTTTACATAGTATACTTTGACAGGAAAGAACTTTCCATTGACAATATCCGAACCACAGGGCTTTTCCAAAATCAGCTGGCGCCTGCCCGCTACCGGATTTATAAACATGTGTAACTGAGGAGCATCATTTCATGACAATGGCTGATAAAGACGGCGTAATATGGTTTAACGGCGAACTCGTTCCCTGGAGGGAGGCCAACGTCCACGTACTTACCCATACCTTGCATTACGGCATGGGGGTGTTTGAGGGCATGCGTGCCTACGAAACGCCGGCCGGCGCCACCATTTTCAGACTACATGAACACACCCGACGATTGTTTCGGTCGGCTCATATCATGCGGATGCACATTCCTTATTCTATTGACGTAATCAACGACGCCTGTGTCACTGTGGTTCGGGAGAACCGGTTAGCGGCGGCCTACATCCGTCC
>JAAXHV010000543.1 GCA_012270695.1 Gammaproteobacteria bacterium
GCCATGTGCTGGCCAACCAGGAAGGCCGTACTTTCAAACAGGGCGCTGTCGATCCGCTGCCCGCAGCCGGTGCGGCGGCGCATTTCCAAGGCCGACAGGATACCGATGACACCGAACATGCCACCCACCACGTCGATGACCGAAGCGCCGGCTCGCAACGGTTGCCCGGGCGGGCCGGTCATATACGCCAGTCCGCCCATCATCTGCGCGACCTCGTCCAGAGCGGTACGTTGTTCGTATGGCCCTGAAAGAAAACCCCTGGCGGAGCAATACAACAAACCGGGGTTGTCTTTTGACAGTTCATCATAGCCAAAGCCGGCCTGTTCCATGGCGCCGGGTCGAAAATTCTCTATGAACACGTCTGCCTGATCGATCAGGCGTTTGGCTATTGCCCTTCCCTGTTCAGATTTCAGGTCAATACATACACTACGCTTGTTGCGGTTGTACATGGAAAAATAACCGGCGCCGGAACCCCGCAGGCGCCGGGTGTTATCTCCTGCCAGCGGTTCCACCTTGACAACGTCAGCGCCCAGGTCGGCAAGCAGCAGCCCGGCACTTGGGCCCATGACCATGTGGGAGAATTCAATGACTCTAATCCCGGCAAGAGGAAGTTCCTGATCTGTCATTTTCTGAAACATGGGGTCAGGTCGCACAATGCACATGGAAGACATGGGGTCAGGTCGCACAATGCACAATTCATTATTCCAGCCTTAACCGGTGTGTGCATTGTGCGACCTGACCCCATGTCTCCCATGTTATATAATTATACTATTATGACAAGTCGGACTGAGTATGCCGTCCCCTTTTCTTAAGCGCGTCCATCAGGATGACCTGACAGGAAATCTGCGCAACGCCTGGCAGAAATCCATGGAACTGCGCGGCGATGCCACTTTTTTTGAAGTATTCGGAAATAATCCAGGACTGTTTGACTGGTATACGAACAGCTTTTACAAGGAGGTATTCTACGCCGGTAGCGTTTCACGACGCATCAAGGAACTGGTGCGCCTGCGCCTGTCCACCATCCACGGCTGTCGCTTCTGTAACCAGGGCAATCGCCAGGATGCCCTGGCTGCCGGGTTGACGGAAGCAGAAATCGAGGGTCTGTCCGATTACGAGAACGCCCCCTTCAGCGCCGCGGAGAAAGCGGCGCTGCGCCTTGCCGACCAGATGCTGCTCACCAACCCGGATGGTGAATTGTCGCAATCCCTGTATGACGACCTGAAAGAATATTACAGCGACGGCGAACTGCTGGAACTCGGGATGGTCATGGCCGTCCTGGCGGGTATGGCAAAGTTCCTGTTCGCGTTCGACCTGGTGGAAAAGGAAGAATATTGCCCTTTTAACCGGGGTTGACTGTGGGCATTACGGTCTGACTTACCAGCAACTCCCGCTAACCTGACCCGGATTTCTCTCCGGGCCAGAAATACGGGCTGGCGACTTGGTGGGAAATGCGGGTCAATCATGGATCAGTTCCAGCATTTCACCCGATGCCCCTGTACAAAAACTCACTTGCCTGCCGTTATAAGGCATGCCGGCAAGTGCTGTCCTACTGACGCCATCCGGTACGGTACTGCAGGTAAAACTAACAATCGCGATCCCTGTCGGCATTAATCCTTTTTCTGCCTGACTGCCGGTCCCGGCGGCGGGAAGCTCATCTACTTCAATCAGGTAACCCGGGTTGGCCAGGGTGAGCGCCGATATCCTGTGCAGGTGGTCGCGGGGCAGGTCGAAGGCGGCAGACAACATGGAGACCCGCGCATCGATGACCGGGGCGTCGTCGATGGCGAAGCAGTTCTGATAATAGTCTTTTGCCGCGGATAGCGAAACCGCGGCGAG
>JAAXHV010000544.1 GCA_012270695.1 Gammaproteobacteria bacterium
ACTGCTTCTGCCATAAATTCTGCATATCCCACAGCCAGGTCCACGATCAAATCCGCCTCGCGAGCGGCGGCCGCTACCATGGCGTTCCACTCATAACCCGGTTGCAACGACGGTGGCGGTGGCATCTTGTTCTGCGATACCGACACCTCGGCGCCCCTGGTCATGGCCATTCCCATGAATAACGACACTACGTGTCCCGGTGTGCGCGAATCCGCAATGATCAACACCCTGGTTCCCGGTTGCAGGTTGCATAAATCCCGGTAGATTTTATCGACTACCACTACGAATTCCGGTTTCAAACCGGTACTGACATCAGTTGTCTGGGCCATGGGGTTTATACTATCAGGAAAAAATTCCTGATATTCAATAAAGGCATCAGGTATGCTTGAATTTACAAATTCTCTAACCGGCCGGTAACAACATGAAAATCATGTGGGTCAATCCTGTGGGAAAACCGTATGCCGATGAGGCAATCGCTGCTCTTATAAGGGATATAAAATCGGCAGAGGCAGAAGTGGATGTGGTATCGCTGAATACATCGCCCTCACCCGTAGATCTGGAATACCGCGCCTACGAAGCGCTCTTTTATACCGATATCATCCACCTGGTACGCCATGCCGCCAACAACCGTTATGATGCGGCAGTGATTGGCTGTTTTTACGATCCCATTCTTGCTGATGCACGGGAAATATCCGGAGAAATGATCGTCGTAGGGCCATGTCAGGCCAGTATCCAAATCATGGCTAACCTGTGCAACCGGTTTTCAGTCATTGTCGGCAGCCAGAAGGAAGTCAACCAGATGCATGACAATATTCATCTTTACGGTTACGGCAGACAACTGGCATCCATACGGGCAATGAACCTGACTACGACTGACTTCCTGCACAACAAACAAATCACGGAACAGGCTATGTTGCAGCATGCCGGTGAAGCGATAAAACATGACTACGCGGAAGGCATTATTCTCGGTTGTACTCTTGAATACGGTTTTTACCGGCGATTGCAGGAGCAACTGGATGTGCCGGTCGTTGATTGCATATATGCGGCCTATAAAACGGCAGAGCATCTCGCAGACATCAAAAACAGGTTCGGCTGGAAACCGAGCCGGAAATGGAGTTGCGCTCCACCACCCGAAAAGAGTATAGAGGAATTCGGATTGTTCCAGGATGAACCTCCCATCGGCAATCGCATCACCATTAACTGAATCACAGAGGATTTACACACCATGGCAGCCATCACACCTGACAATTCATCGAGGCTCAAACCGGATTTCATTGAAGTCGTTAACCTCATATACCAGGACTTGTGTAACCTGCAACCGGAACACAAGGTATTGAT
>JAAXHV010000545.1 GCA_012270695.1 Gammaproteobacteria bacterium
GGATCGAAGTCAAGCCAGACGATATCTCCCTTGTCCGGCGTGTAAGTCAAATCAGTTCCTTGCCGGCCGGGGCTTCAGCGAGCCATTCCCGGTCCTCGTCGGTCAGTCTGAAGTTTTCCCTGGGGCTCCCGGCAAGCAGTTCATCCAGGGTCGGTTCCTTGATTGCGGGCGTCAGCACGATCCGGCTGTCTTCTATCGACAGGTTCAGCATCGAGCCTACCTTGAGGTCCAGCGTTTTCAGGATTGCTTTCGGGATACTGATGATATTGGCGCCTCCCGATTGCCTGATTGCGAGTTGTGTCATCATACTTCTCCAGTCCAGCAACATCGTCTGCTATGTTTTACTAAAGTATAATATTAAAACACCTGTGTCGCAACAACCCGTATCAGGGTAATAATTTCAAGGAATATACAATTTACCCTGATAATTACATAATATGATCTCGTATTCCTGTTAACCAGTCCGGGGGCGGCCTATGGAAACCGATACACAATCACCAGGGTTCAATCGGGAACTGGAATCCAACCGGTTTCTGGTAACGGTGATCATAACCGGGCTGTTGGGAATTGCTTCGTTTCTGGTGCTGCCTTCCCTGGTTCTCGGGTTTGTTACCGACCTGGGTTTTTCCGAACATCAAATTGGAAGGATATCCACGTTCCAGTTGATTGGGCTCGGCCTGGGCTCTGTTGCCAGCGTCATCCTGCTGAAATACCTGGACTGGAGGAAGCTGTCGCGTGCAGGCCTGGCGCTGCTGCTGGTCAGCGATTTTGCCTGTACTCTTACCGGGGACTTCACCTCGTTGCTGATCCTGCGCTTTATTTCCGGGTTTGCCGGTGGCGTATGTGTTTCCTTTGCCGCCTACGGACTGGGATTGACGGCCAATACGGACCGGAATTTCGGTTTGTTCATGACCGTGCAGGTGGGTTTTGCCATTATCGCAAGTTTTTCTTTTCCGTCGGTACTTGACCGGGCGGGTTTGGACGGGATCTTTTATGTTCTGTGTCTGCTGGAAGTGGCGTCTATCGTCCTGGTCTCCCGCTCCATGCCTGCCGAGCGATGGGAAAGCGCATCACGGGAGCACGGTAATACTCGGTTCCACTGGGCAATGTGTGGGCTGGTGATGTTCGGACTTGTCTTTTTTTTCACGGCCATAGGCGTTTTCTGGACTTATATCGCACCTATCGGCCTTGATGCGGGCTTGACCAAGCAGCAGACCGGCAACGCGGTGAGCGTCAGCCTGTTCGGGGCATTGCTGGGCGCCTATGCCGCCGCCGCGTTGAACATCAAGGTCGGTCGGGTACTGCCGCTGACGCTGTCTCTGGCGCTGCAAGTGGTTGCGTTGCTGCTGCTTTACCAGGGTCTGGATTACCTGATGTTCTGCGTCGCCGTCGCGCTGTTCGGCTTCGGCTGGTACATGTACGTGCCTTACCAGTTCGCCTTGCTGGCCGCATTCGACCGGGACGGCAGACCCATGCTGCTGCTGAATGCTGTTGCCGGCCTGGGTTCAGGCCTGGGGCCGGCCATCGCCGCGTACATGCTGGCGGACGGTTACTCCCTGCTCTATATGCTCTGCGCCCTGTTTCTGGCCCTGTCGCTGGCGTGGCACCTGGCGGCGATCGGTCTGGGGAAGAAATACCTGTGAAACATATCACCGAACCATCTGCGACAGATTGGCTTGACCGATTGAAGAACGGCGAGGTCTCCTCGGTAGAACTGGTCGAGCAGACTATGACCCGGATTAATGAGGTCAACCCGAAGCTGAACGCGGTGGTGGCCGATGATCCCGAAGCCTGTATCAGGCAGGCACAAAACGCAGACTCGCAACGC
>JAAXHV010000546.1 GCA_012270695.1 Gammaproteobacteria bacterium
TCTCCACATCCGGTCGGATCAACCAGGCGCTCCGCCCTGGCCGCAGGGATGTCAATGCGTTGCCCGCGGCTATGGATGATCGAACCTGACGCGCCGCGGGTTACGATCAGCGTATCTACCAGGTCCATGACGCTGGCCGTCGTCAATCCCGTCTTGTCTTCAACCAGTTGCCACTCATAATCATTAAAAACCAGCCACGTCGCATGTTCGAAGCTGTCAAGCAATTCGTCCCTGGACAGCACCGTCACGTTCTGGCCGGGGTCAAAGATAAACGGGATGCCGGCCTCGGCAAATTGCCGGGCATGTTGCAACATGCCTTCCTTGCCGTCCGGGGCCACGATGCCGATACTGATATCTTCCGCCATGGCTACCTTGTTTTCATGGGAATGAACCATGGCGCCCACCTGGAACGTCGTAATCTGGTTGTCATCCAGGTCTGTGGTGATAAAACACTGCGCGGTGTACGTATCGTCAATGACACGGATATGACGCAGTTCAATGCCGTTCTGTTCCAGCCATTCCCGGTATTCGGTAAAATCAGTGCCCACCGTGCCCATGGGCAAACAATCCACATCCAGCAACTTCATGTTGTAGATAATGTTTCCTCCGGAACCGCCAAACTCATGCTTTAATTCAGGCACCACGAAACAGACGTTCAATATATGTATTTTGTCCGGCAGTATGTGGTCTTTAAAGCGCCCGGGGAAAACCATGATGTGGTCATAGGCAAACGAGCCGCAGATAAGTGCAGTCATGGGCCTGGCATCTCTTCATAGCAGGCCGCTAATAACTCCGTCTGCATGGCGGGATTTTCAGCGGCAACGGCGCTGTATTTCCTGATAATCGGCCCCAGGAATTGGCCTGTGTAGGAATGGGGTTCCCGGGCAACGTCTTCCGGTGTGCCGCTGGCGATGATCTCCCCTCCTCCATCGCCGCCTTCAGGACCGAGATCGATAATCCAGTCCGCGGTCTTGATGACATCCAGGTTATGTTCGATGACGACTACCGTGTTGCCGTGATCGCGCAACTGGTGCAACACGCCGAGCAACTGTTTAACGTCATGGAAATGCAGTCCGGTAGTCGGCTCATCCAATATGTACAAGGTCTTGCCGGTATCCCGTTTCGATAACTCCCGGGACAGCTTCACCCGTTGCGCTTCACCCCCCGAGAGCGTTGTCGCATTCTGTCCCAGGCGAATATAGGCCAGCCCGACGTCCATCAGCGTTTGCAATTTGCGGGCAATGATCGGTACGGCAGAGAAAAATTCACGGGCTTCTTCCACCGTCATCTCCAGTATTTCATGGATGTTTTTACCCTTATAGCGGACTTGCAGGGTTTCCCTGTTATAGCGCTTTCCTTTGCAGATATCGCACATTACGAAGATATCCGGTAAAAAGTGCATTTCGACCTTAATGAGCCCATCACCCCGGCAGGCTTCGCAACGCCCCCCTTTTACGTTGAAACTGAAGCG
>JAAXHV010000547.1 GCA_012270695.1 Gammaproteobacteria bacterium
CCGGCGGGTTTCAGGGTACTCAGAAGATTATTCATGTCATCCCCGCCCGCGCTGTCGATGATGGCGTTAAATCCACCTGCCTGTTTTCTCAGGATTTTATGATAGTCCTCTAGTCTGTAACTGATGCCGCCGGCAGCGCCGATGGATTTCGCTTTTTCAATTTTTTCCTCCGACCCGCTGGTCACGTAAACCTCCGCGCCGAGCGCGCTTGCCCACTGGACTGCAAACGTCGAAACACCGCTGCCCGCACCCGTCACCAATACGCTCTGTCCTGGTTTTACCTCAGCCTGCGTCACAACCGCGCGCCAGGCCGTCAGGCCGGCCAGCGGCACCGCGGCTGCCTGCTCCCAGCTTAAGTGAGCGGGTCTGCCGTACACGTCCGTCGCCGGGCAGCAGATATATTCGGCAAATGTGCCCTGGTCGGGCATACCGAGCACGCGGAAATCCGGTCCGGACACGGCCTGGCTGTCACCCCAGTCCCTGGCCGGATAGACCACTACCTCGTTGCCGATCATAGTACCGTCAACGCCTGCGCCGACCGCGTCAATCGTACCGGCGCCGTCAGAACCCGCGATGCAAGGGAGACTCGTGCGCGGGTATCTGCCGATAGTGATCCAGTAATCACGCCGGTTCAGCGCGGAAGTCTGTAATTTTACCCGTACCTCACCCGCTCCCGGGTCGGGCGTATCCACCTCCCCTATCTTCAGGTTATCGGGACCGCCAATTTCTTCTAATACAATTGCTTTCATACTTTGCTCCTGTTTATTCTTTATCGTTCAATGTCCCCTCCGCCGTTTATGTGTTACGGCAAGTACGCAGACTCCATAATCCCGGGTCTCATAGATGATCCGAACGGAAATAGGTATGCTGCCAATAGGTCAGGGTGATTATATCACTCTGTTGCCACATAAGTGTCAGTCCAATTCCAGCCCGCATTTCTCAATAGCAACAAGCAACCTGAGAAATGCGGGTCAGGTAGAACAGCGACTTAGCGGATAAATCCAACTGGTTTTTTTACTTTCGGCTGAACAGGAAATCTGGTAAAAAGTGACAAATGAGCTACCGAATCATCAAAGACAAGATAGATAATGGAGATATTGTCCTGCTGGATGGAGGCACCGGTTCGGAGATTGAGCGGCGGGGCATTGAGATGAACGACCTGGCCTGGTGCGCTATCGCCCATACAGAATACCCGGAAGTGGTGCGCCAGGTGCACGAAAGTTACATTGACAGCGGCGCGGACGTGATTATTGCCAATACCTTCGCCACCGCTCCCCATGTGCTCAAACGCCTGGGACTGGAACATCAAATTGCCGACATCAACCAGACCGCTGTCAGGCTGGCGTTAGAGGCGCGCGAAAATGCCGGTATGGATATCTGTGTTGCCGCTTCCATGTCGTCCATGCCGGCATTCGATGAATTTTCCGTTCCGATAAACGATGAGGTCAGAGCGGGTTTCATCCGGCAGGCGGAATTGTTGGTTGATGCCGGCGCCGAAATGATTATTGCCGAAATGATGCGCGACGTGGACATTTCCGATATGGTTATATCTGCGGCACGGGCGACGGGAATACCGGTCTGGACTGGGTTCAGCGCCAGCGTGGATGATACCGGTTCATTAATCAACTATGAGTCACCCGTGCGCGATGACGATACCATGCCGTTCAGACAAATGGCGCAGGAAGTTCTGTCCATGGGTTGTGACGCGGCAGGTGTAATGCATACCAGCGTCCATAATACCGGCCCGGCCCTGGCAGAGTTGAACGACCTATGGGACGGTCCGGTGTTCGCCTATGCGGAGAGCGGGCAATTCGTCCCGCCGAGTTGGAAGTTCGAGAACATCATTTCTCCCCAGGATTATCTTGACTATGCCAGGCAGTGGATCAAACAAGGCGTACAGGTGATAGGCGGCTGTTGCGGCATCGGACCGGAGCATATCAGGGTGTTGCATGCATCACGTTCCAAATGCCTCCTGAAGTAGGCCATGATAAAACCGGACAGATTTACAGATACGGACAGTCTACTTGTTCCTAACAAATGCTGGATAAATGCTAGACGTTTTCGTACGAATGTGATACATTTGTGCACATGGAACAAATCAAGATTCGAGATCTTCACATCAAGACTGGCGAATGGGTGCGCCGGGCAGCGCGCGGCGAAGGCATAGTAATCACCGAACGAGGTCGTCCTGTGGCTTCTTTGATACCGTTTTACGAAGATGGTCTGGGAAGATCATTCCGCGAACGCCAGGTGCTGCCCGAGTTTGATGCTTTACCTGAGGTCTCAGGCGATGCGACAGCATATATATCTGCAGATCGTGATCGTTGATGACCTACTTTGATACGGCATACATACTAAAGTGCTACGTCAAGGAGTATGGCTGGAAAAAAGTACGGGCGCTGGCACAGGATCGTGAACAAATCGCATGCTCCGTTTATGGACGTATGGAGCTTTATGCCGCTCTCCACCGTAAACTACGTGAAGGAGAACTCACCGAGCGACAGTTGAATATCATCTTGCGACAACTGAGCGTGGACGAGTCGATGAGACTCTGGGAATGGCTGCCATTATCCTCCATCATCATAACCGCGATCACCAATACATTTGCCAGTTTGTCTCCGAGTGTGTTTCTGCGGACGGGAGATGCAGTGCACCTAGTCTCCGCCAAGATGGGTGGTTTCACTGAAATCTACAGCAACGACAAACGTCTGCTTGCCGCTGCCCCATATGTGGGTATGACAGGCTGTGATGTGATGGAGCAATCGTAATTTACTGACCATCCCTGCGTAATTCCGGGACACTCATAAATTAATTCTGGGACACCCACACCCATCAAATCATTTTATGGATGTCCCGGATTACCTGATTGCCTCCTCCGAATTTTATGGATGTCCCAAATTGCACCAAATTGCAAGATTGTGCACAAAATACAAAAAGACCAAAGCCTGCTAAAAATCCCGAAACGAAATTTGCGGCGCTGGAGGCAAAAAACGCCTCCCGCTCAAACGCCATGCTATATTAAGGAATGGCAGCAAATCCTTGCTCAACCTTGGCCGGATGTTGCAGCATTTATTACATGTTGTACACAAAAGGCGTTTCAGCTCAGACAACCGTCACCTTTTGTCGGTATTTTCAGTCCTGTGGAGCGTAAACGTATCTATGATGCGTTCAGAGCTTGAGTGTCTGATACGCGCCGCTGGTACGACAGTAACGTGCGTAAATCAGGTGTGATATGGAATACCAGTATTACGAGTTTCTGGCAGTTGATCGTCCTCTCAACAAGCAGGATATGGAAGCATTGCGGTCGCTGTCCACGAGAGCACGGATTACCTCTACGAGCTTTACAAATCACTATGATTGGGGCGACTTCAAAGGTGACCCCATGCAATTGATGGAACGCTGGTTCGACCTGCACCTGTACTTTGCAAACTGGGGTTCGCGCCGACTGATGATCCGCTTGCCGAGGCGACTGGTCAATGAATCCCGACTCAGATCTTTTTTATCAGGTCCCGATATTGTGCGTACAAAGGTGTCCGGCGAAAACCTGATAATCGATATTTACGTTGACGATAAACCTGCTGACTGGGACGATGACGATGGCTCCAGCTGGCTCAGCGCATTGGAACCATTGCGGGCAGACCTGCTTTCGGGCGATTGGCGGATGTTCTATCTTCTATGGTTGTTGAAAGTAGAAATCGGGAGCCCGGAAGATGACGAAAAAGAACCGCTTACGGGCATTGGCCCGCTTACTGGCGGGCTTGAAGCTTTCGCCGATTTTTTTCGCATGGATCGCGATCTGGTGCAAGCAGCTGCCGAAGGGTCTGCCTACACAGACGACACTGATCTGCCGGCAGGTGTATCAAGTCAATCGGTGATCGCGTCAATACCAGAGGCAGAAAAACTGGCTTTGCTTGAGCGTCTGGCAACGGGTGATCCTTATGTGGCGGCAGAGGTTCAGAACAGGGTTCGAGAGGCGCTGGTGTTGGCCTCAAGTGGAATACAAAAGCATCTCCGAACGGTATCGGATTTACGTACCCGCGCACAAGAAATCCGCAAAGCGCGCGAGGTTGCTGAAGCGAAACGGCTGGAAGCGCTTCGGCAACAAGAGGCGCGAGAAGCTGAGAAGGCACGGCGCATACATCTTAATATCCTCAAGCGCCGGGGGGGAAACAGTCTGGGACGAAATAGAACGGGAGATCGAAAAACGCAATCCAAAAGGGTATGAACACGCGACGGAGTTGCTGGCCAATCTTCGTGTTCTGGCAGAAGAAAACGACTCGATGGAAGTGTATTCACAGCGCCTTCGCTCCCTGCGCTCCCGTCATACGCGCAAAACCCAGTTCATGGAGCGACTGGCGAAGCTTGGTTTATTATGATTCTATGTTGAGCCTGAAAGAGAAAAGAGCCAAGCAACGTATTCGTAAAAGAATAAGGCAAGGATTTCGCGGGTATCCAATGGCCACTGTGGCTTTTTACGGTTCTGACGACAAGATCGCCACAAAAGTCGTTGTAGCCTGTATAGATGAATCTGAAGACGTAGTTGAGATGGCGAAGTGGTTCTCAAGCGATGGTTTGGACTTGCGCGAAGCTGAGAAGATCCTGGTCCGTATCGACGCTCTGTTGAAGAAATGGGACGCCAAGAGCATCATAATGGCAAGCGCCCTCATTGGATGTCCGCATGAAGAAGGAATCGATTATTCGGAAGGAGAAGCTTGTCCCGAATGTCCGCCGAATTGCCAGCATCACATCAAGACTGGCGAATGGGTGC
>JAAXHV010000548.1 GCA_012270695.1 Gammaproteobacteria bacterium
CCTGCCAGCACTACGGGCTCGGTCTGCCGGTCCAGGACTTCGATGACACGATCGCGGTAACTGTCCAGGGTGATTTCAGACAGGGGCGTCTGGTCGTCCCCCTGGCTGGGCAGATCAGGCGTAATAACTTCATGTCCGGCCTGTGTTATGGCCTCTCTTACCGGGTCCCAGCTCCAGCCCCCGGCAAAGGCCCCGTGAATTAAAACAAACGTGGTCATCGGTCTCCCCCCAGCTCGAATCGCGTTGTCCATTATAATATCAATTCGGTAAAAATGCTCCCTTCAGCGCCGCAGGAACGCGATCCAGCGGTAGAAATTGAGCAGGCTCGACAGGGAAGCGCTGACGTAGGTCAAAGCGGCTGCAGTCAGGATCCGGCGTACAACGGGTTCAGCACTCTGGGGAAGGTAACGGCCCTCTATCAACAGGGGCAGGGCGCGATTGAAGCTGGCGTCCCACTCGACCGGCAGGGTTACCAGGTGAAAAATTACGGGCAGGACCAGGATCAGGATGCCTGAGGCAAGCATCAGGACACCGATGAGAGGCGACCTGACCAACAACATGACAAACGGGAAACTGACCAGGATAAGCGATGCTGTTTTTTCGGTAAACGCGATATACTTGGCAAGTTTCCAACGCAGGTAAAGAGGCCTGAAGCCCGTGTGATGCTGTAACGCGTGGCCAATTTCATGGGCGGCAATGACCGCGGAGGTCAAGGATTTTCGCTCATACACACCAGGGGACAGACATACGGTCTTGTTTTCCGGATTGTAGTGGTCGCCGCCGCGTTCGAGTGCCTCGACGTTATAGCCGGTCAACTTCAAACGGGTGATTAAATGCCGGGCCAATTCCCCACCGGTGCCGGGTAGTTCGTCCAGCAGGGTGTCGTAGCGTTTGAATACGTATTTCGTCCAGAGTTGAGGACCCAGGATCAATACCAGCAGCAAAATAAAACCTGCAACGCCTATTAACATATTATCGGTTACCAGTTTCGATTCTCAATTCCTGATTCCGGTCCATGAACCCCTTGCAACGCTACAAATCAGATATCGATAAACACAGAATAATACCTGATTCGGCTCAACTGGCGGTCATTAATCATACCCAAACGTTGTACGATGAGCTGGTAAACGCCATATCCGGCAACTCCATCAGGCGTTTTTTAACCCGGTTTTTCGGGCGGCAGGCACTGCCTGTCAAAGGCTTATACCTGTGGGGGGGAGTCGGCAGCGGCAAGACTTACATCGTTGACATGTTGTTTGACTGCCTTCCCTTTGACAACAAATTACGTGTGCATTTTCACCGCTATATGCAATGGGTGCACGCAGAATTAAAACAGCTTGCAGATGTCGAGGCGCCGCTGCGGCTGGTTGCGAATAAACTGGCCAGGAATGTCTCCGTAATCTGTTTTGACGAATTCCATGTCTCCGACATCACCGATGCAATGTTGTTGAGCGGCCTGTTCCATGAATTGTTTGACCGAGGGGTGACCCTGGTTGCAACTTCCAATGAACACCCCGACAAGCTCTATTGGGGCGGGCTGCAACGGGAAAGGTTTTTGCCGGCAATCGAACTGATCAAACGGCATGCCCGTGTGGTAAACCTGGAAACCGGCGTTGATTACCGTTTACGCTACCTGGACCAGGCCAGAGTTTATCACCATCCACTGGATTCAGGCAGCCGGGATAAACTGGCAGAAAGCTTTGCCAAAATTGCCTCGGAGATCGTCGGCGCAAATTCCACCATAGAAATTGAAGGGCGCGAAATCATGGTGCAACGGCTTGCATCCGGCGTTGTCTGGTTCGGTTTTTATGAGATCTGTGACGGCCCCCGCGGGGCGGCTGATTACATAGAGATTGCCCGGCAGTTTCAAACCGTGTTCATTGAAGACATTCCGCAAATGGATGACGCGTCCAATGATCGGGCCAGGCGTTTTATCACCATGGTGGACGAATTCTATGATCGTAACGTCAAGTTAATCGTTACAGCGGAAGTTGCAGCCCGGGATTTATATACCGGGAAACGGCTTGCTCGGGAATATGAACGCACAGCCAGCAGGCTCATCGAGATGCAATCCCGCGATTATCTGGGGAGAGCCCATCTGCCGATCTAATGACGGCCAGCATTTCACATGTGAATCAGGCGGCTGGTTTACTGTTCATGGTGGAAATATCGGACTGAACTGTCTTCATAACAACAGGCAGGATTCTTGACCCGGAATAAAATGGGTTACAAAAAAAATTACGATGACATTTCAAGCGCTTATTTGAAGAATAAGTCTTCATTGGGCCGTTTTCTTCGCCGCTTCCTCGATTCTGCGGAAGATATAGACGATGCGCTGCATGAAACCTTTATTAAGGCCTACCAGGCTGAACGTTCTGTTTCAATAAAGTCGCCCCGGGCATTCCTGTTTCGAACTGCGAAAAACCTGGCGCTGAATCAGCTTGAAAGCAAGCGTGCCCAGCGTACAGGCAACCTGGCGAATATTGCAGAATTGTCGGTCTCAAATGGCCATGAAAAAGGCCTCGAACTCAATGCCATCATAGAAGAGCAGCTAGAGTTGGCGTTATTGGCGATTGCAAATTTACCCCCTCGCATCAGAGAGGTGTATGTATTGAAGAAAGTCCATGGATTAAAGCAGAAAGAGATAGCAGTTCAGCTTGGTATTGCCGAGAGTACGGTAGAAAAACATATCGCCAAAGGTTTGATGCTAATAAGCAAGGAATTTTATGTAGATGAAAAAGATCATCCATCTCAACAAGAAACAGGTGTAAAGAGGAAAGATCATGACACAGGTAATTGATATACCAATTCGTTCAAAGATTCGGGAACGGGCAGCCGGATGGGTTGCCAAGCTTGATGCGGGGAACATGACAGCCCATGACTTGAAAGAGCTTAAGACATGGATTGAACAGAGTCCGATGCACGTCGAGGAACTGGAATATATGGCTGATATCTGGGACAAACTGGATGTGCTCGCTGAATATCGCGAGATAATAATCGCTCCCAGGAAATCATTATTCGCTCGCTTTTGGGTACCTGCATCAATTGCAGCGAGTCTGGCAATCTTGTCTTTTGGGCTGTTATTTGTTACGGGAGATTTTCAATCCCGCCCGGAAATCCAGACAGTACAGATTCACGAAACCGAAATAGGAGAACAAAAGGCTTTGCGCCTGTCAGATGGTTCAAACATAAGAATGAATACAGCCAGCAGGCTGAGAGTGGAATATGAAGAAGCAGTAAGGACAGTTTACCTGTATCAGGGAGAGGCATTTTTTGATGTGCAAGCGGACAGTCAACGACCTTTCGTAGTTGAAACACCTAAAGGGACAATCACTGCCATTGGCACTGCGTTTTCTGTTCGGTTGGGCAAACCCGTGATACAGGTCACTGTGAGTGAAGGCGTGGTGAAATTGTCCGGTAGGATGGGTGATGAAACCAGGACATCCCGTATTTCATCCCCGCGGGAACAGGAACCTGCAATGCTGACTGCAGGTCAATCAGCCTCGTTTGATAAAGACCTCAGTTCGATAGAAACCCTGGAACCCCGGAAAATTATCCAACGCCTGGCCTGGAGGGACGGCATGTTGATTTTCGAGGGGGACACGCTGGAGTCTGT
>JAAXHV010000549.1 GCA_012270695.1 Gammaproteobacteria bacterium
GCGCCTTCCGACATCCGTTCCGTCCCAGCCGGACCATACACGTAGACCGTTTCCTGTCTGCCGGCAATCCAGTTTGTTATCGCGTAGTAGTCATAGTCGGAGATATGGTCAAAATGCAGGTGGGTAAAGAACAGGTGATCGATTTTCATCGGGTTGATCCCGACCAGCATCAGGTTTTCCAGGACCCGGCGGCCGCAATCGAACTGCAACACCGTGCCGTCGACGACAACTGCACAACTGGCGCCGCCGCGCAGTGGATCCGGCAATGCCGAACCCGAGCCCGTGATAATCAACTGCAAACCTTTTTTATCCAGGTCGGCGAGGGCATTGGCGGGCTGTCCCATGGACTCTGTATTGCCGCTGGCAGCTCGGGTTTGACGGCTTGCAAGGACTGATACTCCAGACAGGACTCCGCCGGCCAGTCCTGCCAGGATGTTGCGACGAATATGATCAAACTTGGTGAACTTGTTATACATTGACATTGTCGATATCCGAACAGTGAGCAGAATTCAAATGTATACTGAACTCTTGCATAAGGAAACCCTGACGATCAATAATGATGCAAATCGACAGGATAGTCGAGACGTGTATAGCATCCATCAACAATCCGCTGGAGAAAACAACATGATACTTAAATATGCCATCCCCTTGACATTGGCGTGCGCACTGGGCGTCGTCGGTTTGCTTCCCGCCATAGCACAAGAGGAAGACCGGGCCGCGCAACTGGCAGAGTATATCGCTGAAACCCGGTCGCGCATGAACCTGACTGATGAGCAGGTGGAGCAATTCACCCCGGTCATAGAAGCGCACCTGGAGGCCATGGCAGCGGTGCTGGGCGAGTATGGTATCGACTTGCAGAAGCGCTCCGGGGAACGCAAACGCCTGAAACTTCGGAAAATGCGCGCCCTGCGCAAAGATCTGGATGCAGTGCGCGCCGATACTGTGGAGAAACTGTCCGCTATCCTGAGTGAGGAGCAGATGGAGGAATACAAGAAGATACAGGCAGAGCGCAAAGCCGAACTGCGGGCGCGTCTCAAGGAACAGCGCCACCAGAAATAGTCTTCCACCCCTCTGCTCCTGACATCA
>JAAXHV010000550.1 GCA_012270695.1 Gammaproteobacteria bacterium
TGTTTGCACGCGTTCCATGCGACTGTAGATTTGACTGTTCTTTTGTTCCAGCTTCCATAAATTAAGTTTTGCCTGCATAGCCAGCCAGAACCCGGGTGTGCTACCCAGCACACAGCTCAGACGAATGGCCAGGTCCTCTGTGACATCACCACGTTCGTTCACGAGTTTCGACATGGTATTGCGCGCAACACCACACCGTTCGGCGAGTGAGCTGACGGATAGTCCAGTCTCAGGCAGGATGACATTTCTAATCAACGCTCCCGGATGTGAGGGTTTACGGCTCATCAGTGGTAATCCTCCAGGTTTACATCGGTAACATCTTCACCATCCATCTTCCAGGTAATTTGCTTTGCCTTCCCGTACCAGTTGACGACCCACGTCGAGATATCAACAAGCACCATGAGCTTCTGGACATTCTGTTTTTGACGGTGAGCGGGGTGATGTCAGGAGCAGAGGGGTGGAAGGCTATTTCTGGTGGCGCTGTTCTTTGAGACGCGCCCGCAGTTCGGCTTTGCGCTCTGCCTGTATCTTCTTGTATTCCTCCATCTGCTCCTCACTCAGGATAGCGGACAGTTTCTCCGCAGTATCGGCGCGCACTGCATCCAGGTCCTTGCGCAGGGCGCGCATTTTCCGAATCTTCAGGCGTTTGCGTTCCCCGGAGCGATTCTGCAAGTCGATGCCATACTCGCCCAGCACCGCCGCCATGGCCTCCAGGTGCGCTTCAATGACCGGGGTGAATTGCTCCACCTGCTCATCAGTCAGGTTCGTGCGCGCCCGGGTTTCAGCGATATACTCTGCCAGTTGCGCGGCCCGGTCTTCCTCTTGTGCCAGGGCGGGTAGCGAGCCAAGGCAAAGCGCGCAGGCCAATATCAGGGGCATGATATATTTATGTATCATGTCGTTTCCTCCTGTAGAGTGTTAACGGTTGATGTATGCTAACCAGAGTAACGAAGTATAGGCAAAATGTGAAGAAATATAAAGAACCAGCCTGCACAGACGCAACGTGAATTTAATAGTTTGACATTCCCGATAGATAGTGCTGTAGTTTACTGAATTCAGGAAGGGAGATGCATGAAATGCACGCGAAAAACGCTTCCGGAAAACAAGTCTCACCGTGAGAACTCCGTTATGGAACTAGGCACCCATGAAGGCAGATTCGGCTTTCTTATCCTGTTGGCGATTGTCGCGTTCATCGAGGCGTTGTGGATCTATACGCGCCGCAAACATTATCCGTGGCAGGAAGCAACCACGTCGTTTGCCGTAGCGATAATAAAAAGGTTCATCGATACCGCCACTGCCGGGGTTAACATGGCCGTCATGTTCTGGGCCTACAAATACAGGCTCTGGGACATTAACCTGATCGATAACCCGGCGGCCTTGCTGCCCATGTTTTTCCTGTTTGAGTTTGTTTATTACTGGCATCACCGCTGGGCGCACGAGATACGCTGGCTGTGGGCGACCCACAGCGTGCATCATTCGCCCAACCACATGAACTTAACCGTTGCCGGACGTTTGGGCTGGACCGGGTTGATCTCCGGCAGCGTGCTGTTTTTCGCGCCGCTCTCGCTTATCGGTTTCCATCCGATAGCGGTCTTCCTCATGCTGGCGGTTAATTTATTCTACCAGGTCTGGATACACACGGAAGTCATCAAGACCCTGGGACCGCTGGAATGGGTGCTGAACACACCGTCGCACCACCGCGTGCATCATGGCTCCAACCCTGAATATCTTGACAGGAACTACGGCGGCATACTCATTATTTTTGATCGCCTGTTCGGTACTTTTGCCAAAGAAGAAGCCCCTGTGGTATATGGGCTGACCGAACCGTTGCGCTCGAACAACCCCTTCAAAGTCGCCTTGTTTGAATGGGGCCGGATGATCTCTGATTTGCGCCATGTGCAGTCACCGCGACAGGGCTTTAAGGTCCTGTTCGGGCGACCGTAGTCCAACCAGGGGTAGGGAAATCAATAAAACGAGGCCATGTATTGTGGTTTCACCGGACGAAATGGAGGCGTTATCTACCGTGTTAGTGGCCCCAGTGACGACAAAAAGTTTTCATTTTCCTTGTCGGGTAAGGTGTGAATTTCAAGACAAGCAAGGGATGATCCTCCTCGATCAAATCAGGGCAGTAGATAAAATACGGCTGGTTAAAAAACTGGGCGTTATCGATGAGACTACTCAGAGAAAGGTGTGCAGATGTCTGCAGGAATTGTTCGCATATTGAATTTTCTGCATTATTAAGTCTGTTTTGATTATTACCATCTCCCCATGTCAATTTACCACTGAGCGCTATCCGGATATCAGCCATGTCTATATATAAAAAGTTCACGAAGTTCGATCAGGTTCGCCGTCGGTTATTAACCGCACTGACCGGGGGGGCATTGACCGGAGTATCAGCCCTCGCTATCAATCAAGCCGCTACGACTACAGGCGCTTCAGAGTCATCGGCACAGCCTGCCAATGCGACCGTCAACCCGGATAAAAAGGGGATGCAGCTGATTATCACCGGTTCGGGCTCGGCGTTACCGGACCCACTGCGCGGCGGCGCCAGTTGCGCGGTGGTTGTCGACGGTACAGTGCTACAGTTCGACTGCGGCCGTCGGGTACTGGAAAACCTGATGCTGGTGGGGATTAATCCGATGAAAATCGACCACCTGTTCTTTACCCACCTGCATTT
>JAAXHV010000551.1 GCA_012270695.1 Gammaproteobacteria bacterium
CCGCGATATGACTCAGCATGCGCACGGCAGTTGCGGAGAAGCGCCGGAGCCTCAGGTAACCGCGGTATGAGGCAGAAGACAGCCTGGCATTGACCAGGATCGCGGGCACGCCGCGGCGTTTGCAATAATAAAGCAGGTTCGGCCAGATCTCCGTTTCCATGATTACCAGCAACTGCGGGTCGATCCGGCGCAGGAACAGGCCCACGGCATGGGGCAGGTCATAGGGCAGGTAGCGATGATCTACCGCGCCGGCAAACACTGACCTGACCTGTGCCGCGCCCGTCGGCGTGATGGTCGTCATCAACACCTGGCAGCCGGGATAGGTCCTTAGCAGGCGCTTCACCAGCGCGCCGGATGCTTGCACCTCGCCGACGGACACCGCGTGAACGCAGATTACCGGGAGCCCTGACTTCGGTTCGGGGACACAACCGAACCGCTCGGGAAGTCGTTCCAGGTATGCGCGATTTCTGAGTCCGCGCAACAGCAGGTTCAACAACACCAGGGGTACGGACAGGTACAGGATCAGGCTGTATAAAATCCGCACTGGCTCAACCAATCCAGGTAATTTCTGATACCTTTTTCCAATCCGGTGAACGGCGCCCGGTAGCCGACCTCCCGCAACGCCGAAATATCCGCCTGGGTAAAATTCTGGTAAGCCGGCAACAAACCATCAGGAAAATCAACGTAGCTGAGCCTGCCTTCGCCATGCCATTCAATTAGCAGGCGGGCGATATCGTTAAAACTTCTGCTCCTGCCGGTGCCGACGTTGAATATGCCGCGGGCCTGCCTGTTATCCATAAACCACAGGTTGACTGCCACCACGTCATCCACGTGGATGAAATCCCGGCGTTGCTCTCCATCAGCATAGCCGCCGCTGCCCTTGAACAGGTTCACTTCGCCGTTTTCCAGTAATTGCCCGTTCAACTGGAAAATCACGCTGGCCATTGCCCCCTTATGCCCTTCGCCGGGGCCGTACACGTTGAAATACCTCAGGCCGGCGATCTGTGAGGCCGTATTCTGCATCACCCTGCGCACGTAGCGGTCAAACAACAGTTTTGAGTAAGCATACACGTTGACGGGCTTCTCATACCGGGGTTTTTCGATAAAACCCCGGTTGTCGCCGTAAACCGCGGCGCTGGAAGCATAAATGAAGGCAACGTTGTTTTCCATACAGGACTCCAGCAGACAGCGGGGATAGGCGTAGTTATTCTCCAGCATAAACCTGCCGTCCCATTCCCGGGTATCTGAGCAGGCGCCCTGGTGGAACACGAGATCCACGCCGCTCAGCCTTCGAGGCAAAGACGACCTGAACTCATCCTTGTCGAGGTAATCCAGAAAATCGCAATCGACCAGATTGCTGAACTTGGTCCCATCGGATAAATCATCGACGGCAATAATATCCGTTCGACCGGCCGCGTTCAGGCTGCGCACCAGGTTGCTGCCGATAAACCCCGCTGCGCCGGTAACGACGATCATGCCGACCCCTGGTCCGCATTCCTGATTTTATCCACAATCCGGCTCGTTGAGCAGTCATCCACCAGTGACAGCGCGCGTACTTCACCTCCCTTTTTTTTCACGTGTTCTGCCCCGGCGATCTCATCTGCGGGATAATCACCGCCTTTTACCAGCAGGTCGGGACTGATTACAGCCACCAATCGCTCCGGCGTGTCCTCAGAAAACGTCACCAGCCAGTCGACGGCAGCCAGTCCCGCCAATACCTTCAGGCGTTTATCCAGCTCCTGCAACGGTCTTCCCGCGCCCTTGAGCCGGCGCACGGACGCGTCGTCATTCACGGCGACGAGCAGCCTGTCTCCCAGCGCCTTTGCCCGCTCCAGGTAGTCGACGTGACCCGCGTGCAACAGGTCAAAACAGCCGTTGGTCATGACGATTTTTTCTCCCGTCTGCCGGCAGCGACTGAGCGCGTCCAGCAGGGCGTCAAGCTGCACGCGCTTAGCGCTGACGTGGACGGCAGAACGGCCGGACAGCGAGTTCAATTCAGCCGCGCTGACGGTCGCCGCGCCCAGCTTCTCCACGGCAATGCCGGCAGCCGCGTTGGCGAAGCAGACGGCATCCCGGTAGGCGTAACCGGAGGCAACGGCCGCCGCAAACGTGGCGATGACGGTGTCACCGGCGCCGGTGACGTCAAACACCTCGTGGGCCTCAGCCGGGAGATTGATTATCTCGCGAGCTGTCCTGTCCACAAAAGTCATCCCGCGATCGCTCCGCGTGATCAACAAGGCGTTCAGTGACAGCGCTTCACACAAGGCCATGCCTTTTGCATTGATCTCGGCTTCATCCCGGCATTTACCCACGATGGTCTCAAACTCCCTGTAATTGGGTGTCAGCAGTGTGGCGTGTTTGTAACGCGAGAAGTCAGCGCCTTTCGGGTCAATGATAACGGGCAATTCACGTTCGGCGGCCAGCCTGATGAAGCTCTCCACCCGGGCCAGACTCCCTTTGGCATAATCGGATAACACCACGAGTGTGGCGTCGCGCAACTGCTCGGCGTAAATCTTCAGCAGTGGCTCTGCCGCGGCCGCGGTGAATTCATCCTCGTAGTCCAAACGCAGCAATTGCTGGTTTTGACTTAAAACCCGGAGTTTGGTTATAGTGGAAGCCCCAGGTTGACGATAAAAACGATAACAGACGCCCAACTCCGCCAATGCCTGTTCCAAGACCCCGGCCTGCCCGTCATCTCCGGTCATGCCCGCCAGTTTGACTTTCACCCCCAGGCTACTGATATTGGCTGCCACGTTGGCAGCGCCGCCCGGCCGTTCTTCAACCTCGTTCACCTTCACCACCGGAACCGGCGCTTCCGGTGAAATCCTGCCGGCGTCACCATAGACGTAGCGGTCCAGCATCACGTCACCGGCTACCAGGATATTCGCATGTTCTCCGGGATAAAATATTTTTCGCGTTGTCTGCATGCCCCGATAAGTCTAACCCGCATATCTCACCAATTCGCTTCTCATGAACAAAAAATTATTTTTTGTCAATAAGTTATGATGATTATATCACCTTGTCGCCAGCACAGGCAGCGCTGGATGCGCCCTCGCTGGTCTTTTTCCCGCCAGCGGGCACGTGCTTCCTCAACCGTANNCGATCTTCGCACCCATTGGTGAGATATGCGGGCTCAATCCTTGGAAGATTAACTATACAGGCGTTCTCCGGTTATTCACAACGGTGTTTTCCTTCTGCCTGTTCATGCTGCCCGGCTCGTTGCGCAGCGAAAGCCTTGCCGCACTGCCCACGTTCGAGGTGGAATATTCGCTGTATGCCAGGAATGCGAAAGCCGCACAGGTTATCCGGCGCCTGTCAAGACTGGAGGATAACAGCTATGAGTACCGGTCCGAGACGAAAACAGTCGGACTGATATCGTTATTCAAAAAGCTGCGTATTATCGAGACCAGCCATCTGACCGTACAGGGAGGGCTGCTGAAACCGGTTTACTACAGTTATAAGCGATCCGGCGACAGGAAAAAACGTGACGTTTCCATCGAGTTCAACTGGGAGACCAACAAGATAAAAAATACTATCAACGGTGATTTCTGGCACATGCCGATCCAGCCGGCCGTGATGGACAAACTGCTGTACCAGCTCGCCATCATGTACGATTTACACAA